>JAGCKJ010000164.1 GCA_017647575.1 Bacteroidaceae bacterium
CGTGTCTTCGTTACAGAAGGAACAGGTAAGATTACCATCAACAAGAGAGATCTGACAGTATATTTCCCTTCATCACTGCTTCAGTATGTTGTTCTCCAGCCTCTGAAGAAGCTTGATGTTGCTGAGAAGTACGATATCAAGGTGAACTTGAATGGTGGTGGTTATAATGGTCAGGCAAACGCATTGCGTTTAGCAATTGCTCGCGCTCTGGTTAAAATCAATCCTGAAGATAAGAAAGCTCTGCGTTCAGAAGGCTTCTTGACTCGCGACTCACGTTCTGTTGAACGTAAGAAGCCAGGTCAGCCAAAAGCACGCCGTAGATTCCAGTTCAGTAAACGTTAATACGTATCTGATATACCCCGCTACAGGGTAATCCTGTATGGGATGGGTTTAGTATCTAAACTATCGGGATCTGCCTAAGGGTGGCTACCCGATGGTTGTTTTTTAGAAAGAATGTAAACAAATAATTAAGAAAATTTATGTCAAGAACAAATTTTGAACAGCTTTTGGAAGCTGGTTGTCACTTCGGCCACTTGCGCCGTAAATGGAATCCTGCAATGGCTCCTTATATCTTCATGGAGCGTAATGGTATTCATATCATCGATTTGCATCAGACTGTATCTGCTATTGATCAGGCTGCTGAAGTTTTGAAGAAAATGGCTCGCGATGGTAAGAAGATCCTTTTCGTAGGTACAAAGAAACAGTTGAAGGATATCGTAGCAGAGAAGGTTTCTGCAGTAGGTATGCCATACGTTATTGAGCGTTGGCCAGGTGGTATGTTGACAAACTTCCCAACCATCCGTAAGGCTGTTAAGAAGATGGCAACTATCGATAAGTTGACAAACGACGGTACATATTCAAACTTGTCAAAGCGTGAAATCCTTCAGATTACACGTCAGCGTGCAAAGCTTGAAAAGAACCTTGGTTCTATTGCAGATCTATCACGTCTGCCTGCAGCTCTCTTCGTTATTGACGTTCTGAAAGAGAACATTGCAGTTCGCGAAGCTATGCGTTTGGGTATTCCAGTATTCGCTATCGTTGATACAAACTCAGATCCTTCAAACATCGACTATGTAATTCCTGCAAATGACGATGCTACAAAGTCTGTTGACGTTATCCTGACTGCTTGCTGCTCAGCTATCGCAGAAGGTTTGGAAGAACGTAAGGCAGAACGTGGCGATGAATCAGAAGAGAAACAGGAAAAGCCACGCAGAGAGCGCGTTCGCAAGGTTGCTAAACCTGCAGAAACATTAGAAGATGCTCCAGCTGCAGAGGAATCTGAAGAGGCAAAACCAAAGCGTACACGTAAAGCAGCTCCTGCACAGGAAGCTTAATTATTAACAACTATAAAAGATTAACTAAAATGGCTATTTCAGTTGCTGATATTACAAAGCTTCGTAAGATGACCGGAGCTGGTATGGTTGATTGCAAGAAGGCACTCACAGATACTAATGGTGATTTCGATAAGGCAATGGAGGAAATCCGTAAGAAAGGTTTGGCAGTTGCTGCTAAGCGTTCTGATCGTGAAACTTCAGAGGGTTGCGTATTGGTAAAGGTTGATGGTAACTTTGGTGCTATCATCGCTTTGAAGTGCGAAACTGACTTCGTTGCTACAAATGCAGATTTCGTACAGTTGACACGCAACATCCTTGATGCTGCTGTTGCTAATCGTTGTCAGACTCTTGAAGAAGTTAAGGCTCTTCCTTTCGGTGATAAGACTGTTGCTGAAGCAATCCTTGAGCGTACAGGTATTGTAGGTGAGAAGATGGAGCTTGATGGCTACAACGTAGTTGAAGCTCCTGAACTTCAGTACTACAACCACCAGAACAAGAACTTCCTATGTGTTCTTGTAGCATTCAACAAGGAGGTTGCTGATAAGGATTATATCCACGAAATTGCACTTCAGGTAGCTGCTCAGAACCCAATCGCAGTATGCGAGGCTGAGGTTCCTGCAGATGTAATCGCTCGTGAAAGAGAGATTGCTGCTGATAAGGCACGTCAGGAAGGCAAACCTGAAAATATGATTGATCGCATTGCTGATGGTCGTATGAAGAAATTCTACGATGAATCTTGTCTGTTGAACCAGAAGTTCATCTCTGATGACAAGAAGACTGTTGCTCAGTATTTGAAGGATTTAGATCCAGAACTGACTGTAACATCATTCAAGCGTTTCACATTGAAGGCTGAATAATTAAATCAGATATAAGCGTAACAAACCCCAAAGCTAAATGGCCTTGGGGTTTGTTGTTATTTGGACTGTGTATAGCCAAGTGATTTTAGTTTAGTGAGAATTTTCTCTTTCTGTTCTCCCTGAATAATAATCTCTCCGTCCTTTACGGAACCTCCTGTGCCGCAGTATGTTTTAAGAGTACGGGCTAAATCTTCCAGATCCTTTTCCGGACCTACAAAACCACTGACAACAGTTGCAGTTTTGCCACCGCGTCCCTTTTTCTCTATTCTAGTACGCAGTTTCTGCTGGTTTGCTGCTAGAAGTTCCTCTTCTTCAATATCATCTTCTGTCTGATAGTTGAAATCGGGATTTGTTGAATATACAATGTTAAGTCTTTCTTTCCAGTCGTTATCTTTTTTTGCCATAGTCTGAATGTGATTTGTTAACCTAATGCGAAGATAACGATAATTATTGTACCTTTACCAACTATGAAGATAATATGTGTTGGAATGAACTATCGCCTGCACAATAAAGAACTGGGCGAGACGTTATTAGAGAAAGAGAATCCTGTTATTTTTATGAAACCGGACTCCTCTATACTGAGAAATCGCAGACCATTTTTTCTGCCAGATTTTTCAGATAGAATAGAGTATGAAACAGAACTGGTTGTAAGAATATCTAGGTTAGGAAAGAGTATAGAAGCAAAGTTTGCAGACAGATATTGGGATGCCGTAACGCTGGGTATAGATTTTACAGCCCGTGATTTACAGCAGGAGTATAGAGCCAAAGGTTTGCCATGGGAACTTTGCAAGGGATTTGATTCGTCGGCAGTGGTAGGCGACTGGATAGAGAAAGAGAATCTTGCCAAAGATTTGCAGGAACTGAATTTCCGTCTGGATATAGATGGAAAAACAGTTCAGCAGGGATATACAGGCGATATGATTTTCTCCGTCGGTAAAATAATAGAATATGTAAGCTCTTTCTGTACTTTGAAAACAGGCGACCTGATTTTTACCGGAACTCCTGTTGGGGTAGGTCCGGTACATATTGGTGAACATCTGCAGGGTTTTCTTGAAGAAAAGAATGTGTTGGATTTTCATATTAGATAGATGAAAAAAGGGTTTATATCGCTGATGTTGTTGCTGTTGTGCCGTTTATGTATAGCAACAGTAACTCTGTATCCTGTTATAGAGTGGCAGGATATGAGAAGCGATACCCTATTGCCATATTTCGGATATAGAATTCCTCTGGAACAGGGGTATGCCGATTCATCATATAGCGTATCTATTGAGTATCCGGAATTGAAACAGTTATCAGAGTCTGATATTGAAAGATGGAATCTGAAACAGAGTGCTATCCCGGAATGGCCATCAATTGAAACATATATATCTGTATCGGTTAAGAAACCCTCATTAGAGATGGGATTTATACCTGTCATACAGCGGGATGGACGCTACTATGCAATTCAGTCATGCAAATTATTGGTAGAATCCAAACCATTGCAAAAGGTTTTGCGAACTGCGTCGAGAGCAGAAACCATTCAGGATAACAGGTATTCGGAAAATTCTGTGCTTTCAACAGGCAGGTGGGTAAAGATTGCTGTATCATCCACCGGTATATATAAACTCTCTCATAAGACATTGGCATCAATGGGATTCAGGAATCCATCAAAAGTGCGACTCTTTGGATATGGTGGTGGAGTTTTGCCTGAAACTAATCTACATGAACTTACAGATGATTTGCCAGAGCAACCACTTTGGAGATCAGATAATTATATGCTTTTCTTTGCTCAGGGAACAGAATCCTGGAGCAGAAATTATGATGGAGAGTATCTGCATAATGTAAATACATACTCCAAATACGGATACTATTTCATTACGGAGTCTGATTCTGCAGATATGCTTTCAGTTGATGCAGAGATAACGGATTCTGTTATAAGTACAGATCTGATAGAGAGTTATCCGGATTATGTACTTTACAACCCTGATTCATATAGCTGGTATCATTCAGGAAGAAGATTCTATGATACAGATGCAGCTCCTGTAAGGAACATCTCTTTGAATACTCCCGATATGTTGGCGGGAACGGCTATATTACGTGTTGCATACAGTGCAAACGCTGCAGAAGGTAGTAATCTGAAGATAAGCCTGAATAATTCCGCTGCAGAGACCAAGTATATATCCGGGGTAGCTGATAATGCTGAGGCTACAGCTATAGAGACAAAGATTAAGATTGAGTCTCCAGCAGTGGATAAAAGTGTGGTAAAACTGGAGTATAGCGCTCCTAATGGTGCAGAGGGCAGGGTAGATTACGTGGCATTGAATTATGAACGTAAGCTGAAGATGACCGCCAATTCAATGATATTCAGAGTAGATAATGTACATTACAATGGTAGTTTCAGGATAGAAAATGCAACTTCCGATGTGGTGATATGGCGCAAAAATTCTGATGGAGAGTTGTCTGTTTTACCATCAACTTATAATGATGGAGTAGTTACAACCTATTCATCTCTTCTAAAAAGCAGCGATGAATTTATAGCCGTAAGAACAGAATCTGCATTTCCGGAACCGACAATAATAAAAGGAGAACTGCCAAATCAGAACCTGCATGCATATAGTGGTATAGATATGGTAATAATTGTGCCTCAGTCCGGTAAACTACTGGAACAGGCCAATCGTCTGGCTGATCTGCACAGGACCATGGATTCCCTATCTGTGCTGGTGGTACGCGCAGATGAAATCTACAATGAATTTTCATCTGGAACTCCGGATGCTACAGCATACCGACGTTTTATGAAGATGCTGTACGACAAAGCTGAACCAGGAAAAGAGCCGCGTTATATGCTACTGTTTGGCGATGGCGCATGGGATAACAGAATGATGACAACCGAATGGAAAGGGGAGAACCCCGCTGATTATCTGCTTTGTTATGAGTCAGAAAATTCTGTTAGTCATATATCGTCATACGTAATGGAAGATTATTTCGGAATGCTTGACGATGGAGAAGGCTATAATCTGTTGAAAGATAAGCCTGATATAGCTATAGGCCGCCTGCCGGTAAAGAGTGAGGCAGAAGCAAAGGCTGTAGTTGATAAGATTCTAGGCTATGCAATGCGTTCGGTTCCAGGTGACTGGAGAAACAGTGTATTGGTACTTGGAGATGATGGCGATAACAATATTCACATGGCAGACGCAGATAAAATTGCAGATAGAATATTGGAAGCCGATCCTTATCTGCTGGTAGATAAAATATATTGGGATTCATACGCCATGGAGGTAACAGCTACAGGTAACAGTTATCCAACCGTGCGTAAGGAGCTACTGGAAAAGTTACAGACAGGTGCTTTGCTGGTGAACTATTCAGGACATGGCAGTGCTGATGTACTTTCTCATGAACTTGTACTGGATAAGGGCGATATGAAATCTCTTTCATCATTAGCATTACCTTTCTGGGTGACAGCTTCATGCGATATCACTCCATTTGATGCTCCACTGGAAAATATAGGCGAGAATCTTATGCTTAACGCTAATGGTGGTGCTATAGGAATGTTAACAACAACCAGAACTGTCTATGCCAGTATGAACTACCGTGTAAATGCACTGTTTACAGAGAATGTGCTTAAGCGCAATGCTGATGGTAGGGTTACAACTATTGGTGAGGCACTCCGTCTTACAAAAGAGATGCTTGTGACAGGTGGTTCAGCTGTTCAGGATCTGACAGAAAACAAGCTCCATTTTGTACTGTTGTGCGATCCTGCTCTCAGATTAGCATTGCCGGAATATACATTGGTTGTAGATTCGTTCAATCATCAGCCTGCAGATGTTGAGGGACATATAGCTAAAGCAGGTGATGTAATAACAGTAAGCGGACATGTGGAAAACAGCCTGGGTCAGCATGTAGCAGCAAACGGTATAGTCTATCCAAAGGTTTTCGATAATGAACGAACAGTAACAACGTTTAATAACTCATTGGCAGCTGATTCTCCGTTTACATATCAGGACAGAGACCGTGTATTATATTCCGGAAGTGATTCTGTAAAAGATGGCAGGTTTACTGTTACATTCCCTGTGCCGATGGATATAAACTATTCAGATAAAGATGGATTGATGCTGTTTTATGCCGAACTTGATAAAGGCAGGCAGAGCGCAAATGGTTCTTTTGACAGATTTATTGTAGGTGGAACAGCCGATAATGTGGTACCTGATTCAACCGGCCCAACTATAAAGATGTATCTCAATACTCCTGATTTCCGATATGGAGCTGATGTGAATACTACACCTGTATTGGTGGCGGAACTAACCGATAAGGATGGTTTGAACAGTTCCGGAAATGGTTTGGGACATGATATACTAGTGTCAATTGATAATAATCCTCAATATACATACGTGCTTAATAACTACTTTAGCTCAGTTACGGGCGATTATACAAGAGGTAGAGTGAAGTTTGAATTGCCTGAATTACCTGAAGGTAAACATACACTGATGTTGCGTGCGTGGGATGTAAAGAACAATTCTACTACAGCCTATTTAGGCTTTAATGTAGTTAAGGGGTTAAAACCGGTGTTGTCAGTGACACCAACAGAAAATCCTGCAACAGAGAAGACTACATTTGTAGTGGAACATGACAGACCGGGCGATAATGTATCTGTTCAGTTAAAGGTGGTGTCAACAGATGGTCGTGTAGTTTGGACAACAGAGAAAACAGATAATTCAGGTTCGGGGGTATGTATGGTTGACTGGAATCTTACCGATACAAACGGTGCGATAGCATCGCCTGGAATATATCTGGTATATGTGATGCTTAAAGATGCTAACGGAATAAGCCATACAGCAGTAAACAAATTGATAATAGTGCGTAACTGATGCAATAAATAACCATTCTGTCAGTTATATATTAGTAAAGAAAAGAGTTAATTATGAAGAATATATTTAGAGTTACGGTATGCCTCCTGTTTATGACAATAGCATATCAGAATACAAATGCACAGAAACAACTGTTTAACCCGGTTTATACAGGTGTAACATCGCTCTCTATTGCTCCCGATTCCCGTGCAGGCGCAATGGGTGACGTGGGTTGTGCCACAGATCCATATTATGATAATAACAGCCAGTACTGGAACCCTGCAAAGTATCCATATACAAAGAGCCAGGCAGGTGTATCGTTGTGTTATACACCATGGTTGCGTCAGCTGGTAAGTGATATTGATCTGGCTAACCTGACAGGCTATTATAAACTGGATGATTATTCGGCAGTAAGCTCTTCGCTTACATACTTTTCACTGGGCGAAGTATTGGCCGATTCCTATACCATCCGTCCATACGAAATGGCAGTTGACTTTGCATATTCCAGAAAATTGTCGGATATATTTTCAGCTGCAGTAGGTTTGCGTTTCATCTATTCCGACCTCCAGTACGATTATGCTGATGATGTAACACCTGGTAAAGCATTTGCCGCCGATATGGCACTCTACTACAATAATTTTGTAGCTTTAGGCCGTAGAGATTGCATGTTAGGACTTGGTTTGAATGCTTCAAATATTGGTAGTAAAATATCATACGATGGCGGACAGACAAACCAGTTTATTCCTACAAACTTACGTTTAGGTTTTTCATTGCTGATACCAATTGATGGATATAACTCTATATCAATCAGTGCTGATGCGAATAAACTGATGGTTCCAACAAAGCCTACATACGCTCAGTTCCTGAAAGAGGCTTCGGACCCTAATAGCAACTGGTTTATTTCTGAAGATATAGCAAATGACGATAAGTACAGCTACGCATCTGAATATCAGAGCTGGGTGGAATCTACAGGTTATAACGACGTATCGCCTATAGCCGGTATATTCAAATCTTTCGCTGATGCTCCTGGAGGATTTAATGAAGAGCTGAAGGAGATATACTGGGGTGTAGGTCTGGAGTATATCTACAATGATCAGTTCTTTGTACGCGGTGGTTACCATTACGAAAATGAGTATAAGGGAAACAGAAAATATTTTACAGTAGGTGCCGGTTTCAAGATGAATGTCTTTTCACTTGATGCAGCATATCTGATATCTACTGCACAGAGTAACCCGCTGGATCAGACCTTGCGCTTTACTCTTTCATTCGATATGGATGGTCTGAAAACTTTAGTTGGACGTTATTGATTTAAGTATATGGCTTTTAGAGTAGGAATGGGTTTTGATGTCCATAAATTGGTTGAAGGACGCGATTTATGGATAGGTGGTATTAAGATTCCTTTTGAACTTGGACTGGAGGGACACTCTGATGCCGATGTGGCTATACATGCTATATGTGATGCCATACTGGGTGCAGCGAATATGAGGGATATAGGTTATCATTTTTCTGATAAAGACCCAAAATTCAAGAATATAGACAGTAAGATACTTTTAGCTGAAACTGTTAAGATTGTGGCACATAAAGGCTATAAGGTTGGCAATATTGATGTAACCATCTGTGCAGAATATCCAAAGATGAATCCTCATATACCTGAAATGTGCAGGGTTTTATCAGAAGTGATGGAGGTGGATTCTGATGCTGTATCAATAAAGGCTACAACAACAGAAAAATTAGGCTTTACTGGCAGGATGGAGGGCATTTCGGCATACGCTGTAGCTCTTCTAGAACGTTAAGCGGTACATAATCTTCTACAGGCAAACCATCTTTCAGCCTGTTCAGAATCATAGTAGAACTTATATCAATAAGTGGCGAATCTATAATGATTACGCCATTTGTTGTTTCATCAGGAATAGGGCTGCCGGTTCTGGGATATACCATTATTCGGTGGTTCTCCAGTATGTATTCATAATCTTTCCATTTATGAAAATCGCACCAATTGTCGGCTCCTATCACTAAAATGAATTCTCTGTCAGGATAGCTCTCTTTTAGTGCCTTGAGAGTATTTACGCTGAATGATGGTATAGGAAGTGTGAATTCAAAATCGCTTGCCTTTGCACCAGGAATGTGGGCAACGGCATCCGATGCCATCTTTAGACGTAGTTCGTCAGGCATCAGCGCCTTCCCCTCTTTCCATGGGTTGCAAGGGGTAACCAGTAACCACAATTCATCTACAAGACCACTCTGCATAATGCACTCGGCAATAGCAATGTGGCCATTGTGTATTGGGTTGAATGTACCCCCAAAAACTGCAGTTTTAATTTTACACATTTAAGAATTTTCTAACAGCAGACAGGGCGTTGCTGTATGCATCTTCCAATACGTCATTTACAATAACCACGTCAAAACGGTCAGCAAATGTCAGTTCGTATTCTGCTTTCGCAATGCGGGTTTCTATCATTTCGGCAGAATCGGTCTGTCTGGATACCAGTCTTCTTCTTAGCTCTTCAACTGATGGTGGCTGAATAAAGATAGACATAGCCTCTTCGCCAAAAAACTCCTTTATGTTGCATCCACCCTCTACATCAACATCAAAAACTACGTTGTAGCCGGCTTCAAGTTTGTCGTAAACCTGTTTTTTCAGTGTACCGTAAAAACAGCCTTCGTAAACTTCTTCGTATTCAAGAAATTCATCGTTGGCAATACGCTGTCTGAACTCTTCGGTAGATAGAAAATAGTATTCTACACCATTCTGCTCATTGCCACGTGGCTTACGGCTGGTAGCAGAAACAGAGAATACCATCTTTAATTCAGGATGTGTAAGAAGGTAATTTACTATGGTCGATTTACCTGAACCTGACGGAGCTGAGAATATAAGACACTTTCCTTTCATGACAATTACATTACATTCAAAACCTGTTCTTTAATCTGTTCCAGTTCATCCTTCATCATAACTACAATATTCTGTAGTTCTGCCAGATTGCTTTTGCTGCCCAGAGTGTTGATCTCTCTACCCATCTCCTGTGCTATGAAACCAAGTTTCTTGCCCTGACCTTTTTCATTCTCTATGGTCTTGATAAAATAGTCAAGATGGTTGGCAAGTCTTTGCTTCTCTTCGTTGATGTCCAGTTTCTCAATGTAGTATATCAGCTCCTGCTCAAAGCGGTTGTTATCATATTCAGAACCAATGTGTTCTGCTAATGCACTCTTTATTCTTTCTCTGATTTTATCAATGCGTGCATTTTCATACTGGCTTACAGAAGCAAGCAGATCAGATATGTTGCTGATCTTTTCCCTGAACTTGATTTCCAGAGCAGCACCTTCTGTTTTACGATACTCAGTGAGTGCTTTCAATGCCTCTTCTATGGCACTTTTCAGAGTGTTCCATGAATTTTCATCCATCTCTTCCTGTTGTGTTGTGGAGTAGATATCCGGCATACGCAGAATGGTCTGAAACCAATCGGCAGGCAGTTCTATTGATTCGCTGTTAGCTATATCTGTTATCTGTTTAAGATAGCTTTTGAAAACAGCTGCATTTATGCTTGGAGCCTCTGCAGTGTTGTTTGAATCCAGGTAGATACTCAAATCTACCTTACCACGTTCAAGTGCTGCGGTAACCATAGAACGTATCTCCAGTTCTCTCTCCTTGAACAGGGGAGTAATCCTGGTACTCAGGTCCATAGCCTTACTGTTGAGCGATTTTATCTCTACGATAATCTTTCTGTTGCCCACCTCTGCGACGGCTTTTCCATAGCCGGTCATTGACTGTATCATATCTATTATTTGTTCGTTTAGTATAAGGATGTGTAAAAGTAGTGATTTTTGGTGACTCTTGTTAAATTATTTCCTTACTTTTGTATTTTAAGACATATAGATTGATTAAATGAGCGTAATTCTACATATAGAATCGGCTACTGAGGGTTGTTCAGTGGCAATAAGTCAGGATGGAGAACTGATATTTGATAAGGCCGACAGTACTATCAATAATAATGCTGTAACGCTGGGGCTCTTTGTTGACGAAGCTTTGGCATTAGTAGATAGCAGAGGCATTTTGCTTGATGCTGTTGCAGTAAGTGAGGGACCAGGTTCCTATACAGGCCTCAGAATAGCTGTATCTATGGCAAAAGGTATCTGTTATGGAAGAGAGATAAAGCTGATAGCAGTTCCAACTCTGAAACTGTTATGTGTATCTCCGCTCCTGTATATGGATCTGCCTGATGATGCTTTGCTGTGTCCTATGATTGATGCCCGCCGTATGGAGGTTTATTCAGCAGTTTATGACAGAGCTCTGACTGAAGTTCGTTCAACGGGAGCAGATATAGTAGATGCAGAGACTTACAAAGAGTATCTCAACAGGGGACCGGTCTATTTCCTGGGCAATGGAGCTGCTAAATGCAAAGATACAATCCTGCATGAAAATGCTCATTTTATAGATGATGTTAGACCGCTGGCAAAGTGGATGTTCCCACTGGCAGAACAGATGTTCAACAGAGGTGAATTTTGTGATGTGGCGTACTTTGAGCCATACTATTTGAAAGATTTTGTTGCAATAAAACCTAAAAAACTGATTTGATGAACTACAATTACAATACACAAAGAGGTAAACTGCCAATGCCTGAATATGGTCGTTCTATTCAGAAAATGGTAGATTATGCTCTTACAATTCAGGATAAAGCTGAACGTCAGAAGTGCGCTGATACTATAATTGCCATTATGGGCAATATGTATCCAACGCTGCGTGATGTTCCGGATTTCAGAAACAAACTATGGGATCATCTGGCATTTATGTCGGATTATAAACTGGATATAGATTATCCCTGTGAAATAACAATGTTGAAGAAGGGCCGTCAGGAACCTGATAAGATAGAGTATTCAAACGGCAATATCAACTTTGTACATTATGGCAGAATAGTTCCTGAACTTATTGAAAAAGTGGCTACTATGGAAGAGAGTAGCATGAGAAATCAGTTGGTCAGATTGGTGGCTGTGCAGATGAAGAAAGACCTTATGACCTGGAATAAGGAGATGGTTGATGATGAACGTATTGCAGCCGATATATACAATCTGTCAAAAGGCAGAATTCAGCTTAGAGAGGGCGATCTGGATGTAACATTTGCGCAAGCACCTCCTCAGCAGAATCAGCAGAAAAACGGAAAAAAGAAAAACAAAAAGAGATATTGATTATGGCATCATTTATTATTGAAGGCGGACACAGATTGAAAGGAAGTATCACTCCGCAAGGCGCAAAGAACGAAGTGTTGCAGATATTGTGTGCAGTTCTGCTTACAACTGAAGAGGTTGTAGTAGAAAACGTGCCTGATATATTGGATGTGCGTAATCTTATAGATATGCTTATTCGTCTGGGTGTCAAGGTAAAGATGCTTGCACCCGGAACATACTCCTTTATAGCCGATGATCTGGATGCAGATTATGTGGATAGTATGGAGTTCATAGTGAAGGGTTCCGGATTGCGTGGATCTGTAATGTTACTTGGACCGTTGTTGGCCAGACTTGGTAAGACGGTAGTGGGAAAACCTGGTGGCGATAAGATTGGTCGCCGCAGGCTTGATACCCACATAGTAGGATTGCAGGCATTAGGCGCATCGTTTACCTATAACGATAAAAAAGGTTTCTACGAACTTGAAGCTGAACATCTTAAAGGTACCTATATGTTGCTTGATGAAGCATCAGTTACCGGAACTGCAAACATTCTTATGGCAGCTGTTCTGGCTGAAGGAACAACCACCATTTACAATGCTGCATGTGAACCATATCTGCAGCAGCTGAGCAAGATGCTGGTCAGAATGGGTGCCAATATAAGTGGCATAGGCAGTAACCTGCTCGTTATAAACGGTGTGGATAAACTGCATGGAACATCACATAAGATTCTGCCCGATATGATTGAGGTAGGAAGCTTTATAGGAATGGCTGCAATGACCCAGAGTGAAATGCTTATAAAGAACGTATCGTATGAAAATCTTGGAATCATACCAAAGAGCTTCGAACGTTTGGGTATAAAGATGGAGCAGCAGGGCGATGATATATTCATTCCGTCACAGGAGCATTATCAGATAGAATCATTTATTGATGGTTCCATTATGACACTGGCTGATGCTCCATGGCCGGGACTTACACCAGACCTGTTGAGCGTTTTATTGGTAACAGCTATTCAGGCAAAGGGTAGTGTGCTGATACACCAGAAGATGTTTGAAAGCCGTCTCTTCTTTGTGGATAACCTGATAGATATGGGCGCACAGGTAATACTTTGCGATCCTCACAGAGTAGTGGTGGTAGGGCATGATCGCAATATGGCTTTGCAGGCAAGAAGGATGTCTTCGCCTGATATTCGTGCCGGTATTGCACTGCTTATAGCAGCTATGAGTGCCGAAGGTACCAGCAGAATAGATAATATTAATCAGATAGACCGTGGCTATCAGGATATTGATGGTCGTCTGAATGCAATTGGAGCAAAAATTACCAGAGTAGATTGATAGACGATGATAGAACTGCACGAAGTACAAAGAATGGGTTATGTACTTAAAACCCATGGCGTGAATGGAGAACTGGTAGTCTCTATTCCTGCCGATATGGATTGGGCGGAAGATACCGATTATCTGGTGTGTTCTATGGATGGAATTTTAGTGCCGTTCTTCATTGAATCAATACGCGGTAAAAGCAGTACCAATATCTTAGTAAAGTTTGACGATATTGATAGTGTGGAACAGGCTCGTAAATTTCAGGGAGTTGTAGTGTATCTGCCAAATGAATATGTAGTGAATGATTTGGATGAGATGTCCTGGAGCACCTTTATTGATTATAAGGTACATGATGCTGTGGCAGGTTATTTAGGTGATATAGTTGCAGTAGATGATTCAACTCTGAATGTGTTGTTCCTGGTAAAACAGGGCGACAGAGAGAGGGTTATTCCAGCAAATGAGGCCTGGATAGAGTCTATTGACAGCGTTGGCAGAGTGATAAAGTATAATTTGCCGGAAGGCGTTGCAGAACTGTAACCGTTATGAAAAGTATAAAGAAAAAACGTAAGAAAGTTACCCGACAGAGTTTGTGGGACAAACTTATTTTCAAGTACAACATTTCGGTCATAAATGAAAACGAACTGAAAGAGGTACAGAATTTAAAGTTATCCCGTCTGCGCTTTATACTTATACTTTTGTTCTACACTGCAGCAGTGGTTACATTAGGTATAATATTGTACAACAAAACTCCGCAGCAGAAACAGAATACTTATCAGGATAATCTTATGCGACAGACCATTATAGATGAAGCACTTCGCATAGATTCACTGGAATATGTTGTAAATCTGCAGAACCATTATATAACAAATATACAGGATATCTTTGCTGGAAACATCAATCTGGATACCGTCTATTCGGTCGATTCACTCACCATAATCAGAAGTGAACAGTTAATGGAGAAGACAGCTCAGGAAGATGCTTTCGTGAAGAGTTTTGAAGAGGCTGAACGCTATAATGTGACATCGCCTATACCGACAGGGGCAAAACTTCAATCATTGAATATGATACGTCCAACCATAGGTATAATAACAAACCGTTATAATCCGAATGAGGACCATCGTGGAGTGGATATTGCTGCAAATCCGCAGGAGAGTGTGGTGGCAGTAATGGATGGAACAGTTGTGGTAAGCGCTTACACATCAGGTTCAGGATATATTCTATGCCTGTCACATCCCGGTGGCTTGGTGTCAATATATAAACATTGCGAATCTTTGTTGAAACAGCAGGGCGATAAGGTGAAACAGGGCGATGTAATTGCTCTGGTTTCAGGAAGCAGAACTGCTTATCAGACAAGTCCGCATTTACATTTTGAATTGTGGTACGAGGGACAGACACTTGATCCCGAAAAATACATTATATTCCAGTGAAACAGATAGCAATTTTAGGTTCAACAGGTTCTATAGGCAGTCAGGCACTTGAGGTTATAGAGGCGCATAGCGAAGAGTATTCGGTTTATGCCCTTACGGCCAATAATAATGTGGAACTACTTATAGAGCAGGCAAAGAAATTTTTGCCGGATACTGTAGTTATTGCCAATGAGAATCATTATAGCACTTTGTGTGAAGCACTAAAGGATCTGCCCATAAAGGTCTATGCAGGAAGTGATGCAATCAATCAGATTGTTACAGCGTCGCCTATAGATATAGTGCTGGCATCTATGGTTGGCTTTGCAGGATTATGTCCAACAATAGAGGCCATAAAAGCAGGCAAGACAATAGCATTAGCAAACAAAGAGACTTTGGTGGTTGCAGGTGAATTGATTACATCGTTGGTGCAGGAATATAAGGTTCCTATGTTACCTGTAGATTCAGAGCATTCAGCAATATTCCAGTCTCTGACTGGTGAACAATACAGTAATGTGGAAAAAATCATCCTTACAGCATCAGGTGGCCCATTTCGTCAGTTTAGTTACAGCGATTTGCAGTCTGTAACCAAAAATGAAGCCCTAAAACATCCAAACTGGGATATGGGCGCTAAAATTACCATTGATTCTGCAACAATGATGAATAAAGGATTCGAGGTAATTGAAGCAAAATGGCTGTTTGGAGTCTCTTACGACAAGATAGAGGTAGTGGTTCATCCGCAATCCATAATACATTCAATGGTCCAGTTTACTGATGGTGCAATAAAGGCTCAACTTGGTGCTCCTGATATGCGTCTGCCTATTCAGTATGCATTCTCATATCCTTACAGACTGGATGCACAATTCCCAAGGGTTGATTTCAACATAACATCGGCATTGACATTTGAACGTCCTGATCTAATGAAGTTCCGCAATCTGGCATTAGCATACCAGGCATTGGAACAGGGTGGCAATATGCCATGCGTATTGAATGCAGCAAACGAAGTGTGTGTTGCAGCATTCCTGAATGATAAAGTGGGATTTTTGCAGATGAGTGATATCATAGAGCAGACCATGAAAATTATTCCATTCCAAAAGAATCCTTCTTTAGATGATTATATAGCAATTGATGCAGAATCAAGAGAGGTAGCAAAAAGATTAATAAATAGATAAATATATAGGTATATGTCAGTTTTTTGGATTAAATGTATCCAGTTGGTATTGTCATTAACAATACTTGTTGTAGTTCATGAGTTTGGACATTTTCTTTTTTCCAGAATTTTTAAGGTCAGGGTTGAGAAGTTTTATGCATTCTTTAATCCCAACTTTTCGCTGGTCAGAGTTAAACGTGTAAACGGAAAGCTAAAAGTGAAGTTCTTTGCTCCGAACGTTCCAGATAGTTATGAAGAAGAGAAACGCTTTAATTATGCAGGAAAAGAAGAGGTAATATATAAACCTATCGATTTGGATACACTGCCGGAAGATGATTGGAGAAAGTATCCGGAAAGTACAGAATTTGGTGTGGGCTGGGTACCTTTTGGTGGCTATTGCAAGATAGCAGGAATGATAGATGAATCCATGGATGTGGCATCTATGCAGCAGGAACCAAAACCCTGGGAGTTCCGTACCAAACCGGCATGGCAACGCCTTTTGATTATGGTTGGTGGTGTAATGTTCAACCTGATACTGGCATTTATGATATATTCTGCTGTTCTCTGGAAATGGGGCGACAGCTACATACCTGCTACTGAAACAGAATATGGAATGGAATTTAACGAACATGCAAAATCATTGGGCTTTGCAGATGGTGATATAGTTCTGGCTACCGATGGCAAACTTGTAAAACAGTTTGATGCAGATCTGTATCGTGCAATAGCAAAGGCCAAAGAGGTTACAGTTTTACGAAATGGTAAAGAGGTGGTGCTTGCTATGCCTGAAGAACTGTCACTTTTTGACTTTACACGTGAAGTTCCATTTATCTCTATCCTTAGCCCTATGACTATAGATAGTTTAGTGGCAGATGGTCCAGCAGCCAAAGCCGGAATAGAGCCGGGCGATTCTGTTATAACAGTAAACGGTCAGAATGCATCTACATGGACATCTTTCAGAGCAGTTCTGGCATCACTCCAGACAAAGGCTGCCGATGAGTATGTTGATCATAAACTTAGTATGGTTGTAGGCAGAACATCAGGTGTCCGCGATACATTAATAGTTGAAGCCGATGCAAACTTTTTGATTGGAGTTTATCATTTTACTGATGAATATGAGCCGAAATTTGTAGAGTATGGAATGTTGTCTTCTATCCCTGCAGGTATTAAGTATGGATGGAATACTTTGAAGAGTTATGTCAGCGATTTCCAATATGTGTTTACAAAAGAGGGCGCAAAGTCTCTTGGTGGATTTGGAACTATAGGCAGCATTTTCCCTGAAACATGGAACTGGCATTCATTCTGGTTGATGACAGCATTCCTCTCCATCATCCTGGCGTTTATGAATATACTGCCTATACCGGCACTGGACGGAGGTTATGTATTATTCCTGTTGGTTGAGGTTATCACAGGAAAGAAACCAAAAGACAAATTCCTGGAGGTGGCAAATTCAATAGGTATGTTCATACTGTTTGCATTGCTTATTGTGGCAAACCTGAATGATATACTCAGACTGTTTTCCTAACGTAGGTTTGTAGTAATAGGTATTTAGGTTTTTAGTAATAGGTATATTTGTTTCGGTTCCGCCAACCTCACAAATATACCATATGTCAGTTGTCTAATGAATTATAGGTTAATCAGAATTCAATTCATTTGCCGGTGAACCATTAAAACAAAGGAGATGCAAAAGATAACAGAGGAATATCTGATGGGTTTTGTGCCGGAAAGATTTCTTACTGATGAAAGGTACAGGAACGGTCACATAAATATTTTGGCACCAAATAGCGGTACCAAGGTTCTGGGAATGCACACACCTGAAATGAAAAAGGTTGCCAAAGAAATAGTGAAAAGCGGTGATTGGCAAAAACAGATAGAGTGTTGGCAACAGCACAAGCCACTTTGTGGGGCAGGTGGACTAACCCACGAAGAGCGAATGATATGGGGCTTGGTAATTAACTATGTGAAGGTTCCTCTGGCGGAAAGACTGCAGATGCTGGACAATTTTATACCGGCTGTAGATAATTGGGCTATCTGTGACAATTTTTGCTGTAATGCCAAATGGGTGGAAAAAGAAGACAAGGAGCAGATTTGGCAATACATAGTTATGCTGATAAAGTCAGAAGATGAATTTCGCTGCAGGGTGGGGCTGATACTATCATTGGCACACTATCTGAGCGATGATAATCTGATACGCACGTTAGATACAGTTGTTGAACGCAACTATTCTGATTCAGATCCCTATTACATTCGTATGGGTGTGGCCTGGCTCTTTGCTGAAGGGCTTTGTAAACAGTATGTACAGACCCTACCTTATATTATAGAAGGCCGATTAAGCCGATGGATTCACAACAAATCTATTCAGAAGGCTCGTGAAAGTTTCCGCATCACTGACACTCAAAAGCACTATCTCAATACCCTGAAACGCAGCAAATAGTCTGTTCACCACCATTACAAGAATTCAGCTTTTAGGTGTAATTGATGTATAGGTTTGTTTTAGGGTGAAGTCAAAGCGCAGGCCGCCATTAGGGCGGTTGCAGGCGGTTATTGTTCCTCCGTGAAACTGTACGGCATGTTTGACAATGGACAGACCAAGTCCGGTGCCGCCTTTTTGTCTGGAACGTCCTTTGTCTATTCGGTAGAATCGTTCAAACAGGCGATTTAAGTGTTTATCTTCCACACCAATACCATCGTCTTCAAAGCGAATATGACATTCGTTTTCATTATTGTCAATAAGCGATATGTATATGTTTTTTCCTTCTGAATAGGCTATTGCGTTTTCGGTAAGGTTACGGAATATAGAACCAATGAGCGACAGATTGCCTTCCACTATTACCCGTTCGTTAAAGTTGGCATGTAGAGTCATGCGTTCTTCGTCAGGCATTATCTCCAATTCATTGGCAATATCGAATAAGATATCGTTTATAACAACTTCTTCCTTATCTATAAGTGCGCTTCCATCTTCCATTCTTGTAATGAGTGATACGTCGGCAAGTAATCTTCTTAGGCGTTCATTGTTGGTGTAGCATCTTTCAATGAGTTCCTGGCGTTTCTCTTCGCTTAGGTTGATGCCGGAAAGCAAGGTTTCAAGACATACCTGGATGGATGCAACCGGTGTTTTTAATTCATGATTTATGTTGTTGGTAAGCTGGCGTTTGATGCTCATTTTCTCTTGTTCTTCACGTAAGGTTGCCTGGTAGGCTATATCTCTGTCTTTAATAGTTTGTTGCCATTGGGCATATAGCTGTATTATGTGGTTGGAAATGGAACCAAGTTCGTCGTTGGGAAAGGGTTCATGTTCGTCAAACACTTCTCCTTTTTTGGCTTTATCGGCAAATCTGTTTAGTCTTTCTATGGTTTTGCCAAGTCTTCTGGTTGCAAAATATGCCAAAACGCTCATCACGGAACTGATTAAAATCATTATTCCTAAAAAGTTCCAATCTGCTTTAAGTATCTCTCTTAATGTGGCCGAGTATGGAATAGCGGTTCGTATTATGGCACGTTTGCCTTTGGTTGCCGAATAAAAATATTCCCTGCCGTCACTTGAAGATAGTCTTCCTATATGATGTCCATATCCATCTTTTAATGCGGCTGCTATTTCCGGACGATGGCTGTGATTGTCAAGTGCGTCCAGAGAAATCATATTGTCATAAATAACGTGGCCGGAAAGAGTAATTATGGAGATGCGAAGATTGTCGAAGGGTTTGGGGTGGGTTGATATATACTCTTCGTATGATAATCCATCTTCTACAACTTCCAGTATATGTCTGTTATACATCTGAAGCTGTGCATTCAGGAAATCAGATTTATACTGTTTTTCCCGTAGGTATTGGAATCCTATAAAGCATAAGATAATGGTCCACGAAAAAGCAAGCAGCATGAAAAACAGTCGCTTGTGGTAAG
>JAGCKJ010000165.1 GCA_017647575.1 Bacteroidaceae bacterium
CATAGGACAGATACTCAGACTGACCACCTTTGGCGAATCGCATGGCGCAGCTATAGGTGGTATATTAGATGGTTTTCCAACCGGCATAACCATTGATATGGATTTTGTACAGCAGGAGCTGAACAAACGCCGTCCGGGACAGAGTGCGGTTACCACAGGCAGACAAGAGACCGATAAGGTAGAGTTCTTATCAGGTATAATGGAGGGTGTATCTACTGGCACGCCTATAGCTTTTATAGTGCGTAATGCAGACCATCACTCATCTGACTATGATAATCTTAAAGATCTGTTCAGACCATCGCATGCCGATTTTACATATCTGTCAAAATATGGTATAAGAGACCATCGTGGAGGTGGTAGAGCTTCTGCCCGTACTACAATAGCACAATGTGTGGCAGGGGCGCTTGCAAAATTGGCGCTAAGGCAATTGGCTCCACAAATGGATATTTATGCTTTCTGTTCACAGATAGGCACTATATATGCAAATAATCCCGCAGATATAAAGGCGGCAAGAGCTATTTCCGATGGCAATGCTGTTCGCTGCCCTGATAGCGAAGCTGCAAATAAGATGGAGTCTCTCATTAAAGAGGTACATAAAGAGCAAGATTCTATAGGCGGTGTGGTAAGTTGTATAATAGAGAACTGTCCTGTGGGGTTGGGTGAACCTCTGTTTGATAAACTGCATGCACGACTGGGTTACACTATGCTGAATATAAATGCTGCCAAAGGTTTTGAATATGGCGATGGATTTGATTCTGCGACACAACGTGGTTCATACCACAACGACTCTTTCACAACCAATGAAAAAGGTAATATTGCTACCACTTCAAACCATTCAGGTGGTATTCAAGGCGGAATAAGCAATGGACAGACTATTAGTTTCAGAGTGGCATTCAAACCCACCCCAACTATTGGTATAGCCCAACAGACTGTTGATAAAAACCTAAATGCAGTAACTTTAGAAGCTAAAGGTCGTCACGACCCTTGTGTAGTACCCAGAGCGGTTCCGGTAGTGGAGAACTGCGCTGCATTTGTTATATTAGACAGTCTTTTAATGAATAAGATTTGGCAATAACAAACCATACCTATTTATATAATAAAAGCCTCAATTTTTTTTGAGGCTTTTATTATTAAAACAACGTTTCCCATTTATCTGCAAGTTCCTGCATAGAACTGAAGAGTATTGATGCCCCTTCGTTCATTAGAACCGCATCATCCAAAGGACCTGTATTTACTGCTATGGTCTCTATTCCTGCTGCAACTGCTGCACGCACACCCATTGGTGCATTCTCTACCACAACTGCCTGCGATGCATCTACACCTGCCAATTCCAAACCTTTCAGATATGGATCGGGGAATGGTTTGCCACGTTTCACATCAAACGACGTAACCATTTTTTCTCTGGTTATATATCCTTCAAAATCTTTTACCACACGCTCTATCAGAGTCTTTTGACCGGAACCAGTAACTATATGAATCTTAAGTCCGGCTGCTTTTGCCTTTTTGAAAACCTCCATGGCTCCCGGCATTATCTCTGCCATAGGCATATTTCTAAAGAGTTCGGCTTTATGAGCATAAATCTCCTTTACCTCTTCTTCTGTTGCTCCATAACCACGTTCACGCAGACTTACCTGGTTAACAGTATATGAACCGGTACAACCTTCGTGCATATACACCTCCATAGGTGGCATATTCATACCGTAAAAGGCCATGGTTTCACTCCAAGCCTTTGCGTGATTTGGCATTGAATTATATAAAACGCCATCCATATCGAAAAGGATGGCGCTTTTGTTATTAAGTTTCAGGCTCATTACTTCTTTATTCTTTCCAATATTGCCTTAGATTCAGCTTCGTAACCCGGCTTATTCAACAGTGCAAACATATTCTTCTTATAAGCCTCTACACCCGGCTGGTTAAATGGATTTACCTGTAACATATATCCGCTTATACCGCAAGCCTTTTCAAAGAAATAGATAAGTTGTCCCAACCAATACTCTTTAAGTTCAGGTATGGTAATACGGATGTTAGGAACACCGCCATCAACGTGTGCCAACTGTGTGCCTAACTCTGCCATCTTATTAACTTCATCAACGTGTTTGCCTGCCAGGAAGTTCAAACCATCCAGATTCTCTTCGTCAGAAGGAACCAAAACAGAGTGCTGCACCTTATCTATAGATAGTACTGTTTCAAATATGGTACGTTCACCCTCCTGAATCCACTGTCCCATAGAGTGCAGGTCTGTAGAGAAATCTACTGATGATGGGTAGATACCCTTATTATCTTTACCTTCCGATTCACCATACAGCTGTTTCCACCACTCTGCAAAGTAGTGTAATTTAGGCTGGAAATTCACCAGAATCTCTATCTTTTTACCTGTACGATACAGAGCATTTCTGGCTGCTGCATATACGGCTGCAATATTATCGTTGAAAGCAACTTCTGATGAAGTCATCTTCTCCATATCGGCAGCACCCTTAACCAGTTCTGATATGTTGAAACCTGCAACTGCTATCGGAAGCAAACCTACAGGAGTAAGTACTGAATAACGTCCGCCTACATTGTCAGGAATAACAAAGCTCTTGTAACCCTCTTTATCGGCACAAACACGTGCAGCACCTTTATTTGCATCGGTAATAGCTACTATAACTTTCTTTGCCATCTCCTTACCGCGTTCGTCTTCACACTGTTTCTTAAGAAGACGGAATGCCAATGCAGTTTCTGTTGTAGTACCCGATTTTGATATATTGATTACACCAAAACGTTTTCCTGAAAGATATTGTGTAAGTTCAAACAGATAATCTTCACTGATATTGTGTCCTGCAAACAGCACAACAGGCTGATCTTTCTGTTGCAACAGATGTGCAAAGCTATTGCTGAATGCCTCAATCACTGCTTTTGCACCTAAATAGCTGCCACCAATACCTGCGACAACCACTACATCGCAGTTCTCTTTCAACACTGCTGCAGTTGCATCAATTTCTGCAATAAATTCAGCACTGATAGAAGAAGCCAAGTTTACCCAACCTATGTAATCGTTGCCTAAACCTGTACCTTTTTCCAATTTTTCAATAGCCTCTTTTGCTTCGGATTCCATGGCCTGCACTGCACCTGCAGGTATGAATCCCTGAATCTGTGAAATATCAACTTTAATCATACACATATTGTTGTTTCGTTATTATTTAAATGAATCTGTCAGTAATTTAATCTCTATTACCGGAGATATCTGGTCATAAAGGATATCATATATAGCATTTAGTATAGGCATATTAACACGATA
>JAGCKJ010000166.1 GCA_017647575.1 Bacteroidaceae bacterium
AAAATATTCAAGCAAGCTTGATATTTGCTTTTTGCGAAGTTGGCTGCGCTCATTGCGTGTGAAAATAAATTTTCACCCATTCGCTTGCTCAACTTTCTCGCTCACTTATTCGTATTTTTTGCAAAAAGGATAAAAATAGCTTTGCTAAGGTTATAAAATGCGTTTTTTTCTCTAAATTTGTAGATTGTAAAAATTGTAATAGTAATGAAAGATCTTACAAAACGTACGGCTAATATAATTATCGGCCTCCTGTGGTTTATGTTTGGAGCAGTAATGCTGCTTATCTTCTTTGTGTTTTTCGGTATAGCAAAAGACTGGCGTGGTGATATGCCTTCAGTAACAGATCTGGAGAATCCGATTGATAAGTTTGCTTCTCAGGTGATAACATCCGATGGTGTGGTTTTAGGCTCCTATTCCTATGCAGGCGATAACAGAGTGTGGGTGGATTTTGACGAACTCTCTCCGTATCTGGTTCAGGCACTGATAGCTACAGAAGATATCCGCTTTCAGGACCATTCAGGTATAGATTTCAGAGCGTTGGTGCGTGCTATTGTAAAGAGATTGATTTTACAGCAGAAGAGTGCCGGTGGTGGAAGTACCATAACTCAGCAGCTGGCAAAGCTGTTATATACAGAACAGGTGGCCAGAAGTTCTGTACAACGTATTCTGCAAAAGCCTAGTGAATGGGTAATAGCAGTAAGACTGGAGAAATATTACACAAAAGAAGAAATTCTTACAATGTACCTGAATAAATATGACTTCGGTAACAATGCAATAGGTATCTATACAGCAGCACATACATATTTCGGTAAGGAACCTATGGAACTTAATCCGGAAGAGGCGGCAATGCTGGTTGGTATGTGTAAGAATTCATCGCTCTATAATCCGTTGCGCAGAAAGGAACTTACCCAGGAACGTCGTAATGTGGTGTTGTCCCAGATGAAGAAGGCTGGTTATCTGGATGTAGCAGTTTGTGATTCATTGCAGGCTTCAGACATTGTTCTGGATTATCACAGAGTTGACCATAAACTGGGTTCTGCCACATATTTCCGTGAATATTTACGTACAATGATGACAGCCAAAGAGCCTAAAAAGGCCAACTACAGAGGCTGGCAGATGCAACAGTATTATGAAGACTCTCTGGACTGGGTGAATAATCCGTTGTTTGGCTGGTGCAACAAGAATGTTAATGCGAAAGGTGAACCATATAACCTGTACACAGATGGTCTTAAGATATATGTAACCCTTGATTCAAGAATGCAACAGTATGCAGAAGATGCAGTTGATGAACATCTGGTAGGCTATCTGCAACCAAACTTTTTCAAGGAGAAGGGAAGTAAAAAGCCTGCACCTTTTACATCGAATCTGACACCGGAAGAGGTTGACAATATTATGATAAAAGCCATGCGTCAGACCGATAGATACAGAGCTTTAAATGCAAAGGGTATGTCTGAGGCAGAGATAAAGAAAATATTTGATACTCCACGTGAGATGACAGTATTCACATACGAAGGAAATGTAGATACAGTAATGACTCCGATGGATTCTTTACGCTATCTGAAATATTTCCTGCGTACCGGCTTTATGGCTATGGAGCCTCAGACCGGATATGTTAGGGCTTACGTTGGCGGTCCGGACTACAGACAGTTCCAGTATGATATGGTAACCAACGGACGTCGTCAGGTTGGTTCAACTATTAAACCGTTCCTATATTCACTGGCTATGGAGAGTGGATATTCACCTTGCGATCAGACAATCAACCAGACACAGACTATCCTGACAGAGAGCGGTCAGATATGGCGTCCGAGAGATGAGGGTAAGGATTTAATAGGAGAACTGGTAACTCTGAAGTGGGGTTTGTCAAAATCAAACAATAACATATCGGCATTCCTTATGAGTAAACTCAGCCCGTATGAATTCAAAAATATACTTCATGAATTTGGTCTGAGAAATCAGGAGATTGAACCTGTTCCATCTTTGTGTCTAGGTCCATGTGATGTATCTGTTGCAGAGATGGTGAGCGCATATACAGCCTTCCCGAACAAGGGAATCAGAACAGAACCTCTTTATGTAACAAGAATTGAAGATGCTGACGGAAATACAATTGCAACATTCACAGCAAGGAGCAATGAAGTTATAAGTGAGGAGACATCGTATAAGATGATAGATATGATGCGCGCGGTTATATCGGAAGGTACAGGTTTGCGTGCAAAGAACTATGTAAAGGTGGATTGCGGTGGAAAAACCGGTACTACAAACAACCATTCCGATGCATGGTTCATAGGATACACTCCGGATCTTGTTGCCGGCTGCTGGGTAGGTGGTGATGACCGTGATATACATTTTGATTCCATGGTATTCGGTCAGGGTTCCAGAATGGCACTGCCCATATGGGGTATCTTTATGGAGAAAGTCTATCAGGATTCAATTGCGCTGGGATATTCCCCAAGCAAGGAGTTTGATATCCCTGAAGAGTTTGATCCATGTGCAGGATACGGAATGGAGAGTGAAATCATAGAGAATTACGATATAGAGATTTTTTGATATATGAAGAGTTTTGTAGCAATTATCCCAGCCAGATATGCATCTACACGCTTCCCTGGTAAACCACTTGCCATTCTGGGTGGCAAGCCGGTTATACAGAGAGTGTATGAACAGGCATTGAAAGTGTTTGAAAATGTATATGTGGCAACAGATGATGATAGAATATACTCTGCAGTACAGGCATTTGGCGGAAATGTGGTAATGACATCATCGGATCATAAAAGTGGTACGGACAGATGTTATGAGGCTTACTGCAAGTGTGGTGTGGAAGCCGATGTTGTAGTGAATATACAGGGCGATGAACCCTTTATAGATCCATCTCAGCTGGTAACTATTAAGGAACTGTTTGCTAAACCTGAAACAGATATTGCAACACTGGTGAAGCCATTTGCAAAAGAGCTGCCTTACCAGGCACTGGAAAATCCAAATTCTCCAAAGGTAGTGGTAGATGACAACTGGAATGCTCTCTATTTTAGCAGAAGCGTAATTCCATATCTGCGAGGTGTTGAGCAGGAACATTGGGCAGAAAACCATAATTACTATAAACATATTGGTCTGTATGCATTCAGGGCCGACGTATTAGGTAGTGTAACATCATTAAAACAGGCTCCTTTGGAACTGGCAGAGAGTCTGGAACAGTTAAGATGGTTGTCGGCAGGATATACCATCAAAGTGGGTACTACCGATGTTGAAACCATAGGAATAGATACTCCGGAAGATCTTGCAGCAGCAGAAACCTTTTTGATGGAAAACAGCCTATGAAATTGGTACGGAATATAATTCTCTTAATGTTGCTTGTTCTGTTGCCGCAGATGCTCTATGCTCAACAGAAGGAGAGTAAAATACGTACATACACTTTTAAGGACGGCTCTACTTACCAAGGTGAAATGAAGTGGCATAAGCCTAATGGTGCCGGTGTGGCAACATATATAAATGGCGATGTATATAAAGGCGCTTTTGAAAAAGCAATGCGTTCAGGTATAGGTGTTCTGGAATATGCAGATGGTAATAGATATAACGGATCCTGGGCATTAGATATGCGTGATGGTGAAGGCGAATGCATATATAGTAGCGGCGATATATATAAAGGTGGCTGGAAACAGGATATGCGTAGTGGCAAGGGTGTCTATTACTGGATAGACGGTTCCTATTATTCAGGTGAATGGAATGAAGATACAAGAGATGGTGTGGGGGTAATGTCCTGGGCCGACAGCACTCAGTATAAAGGCGACTGGAAATCTGGAAAAAGAGAAGGACAGGGTGTATATACCGGTAAAGACTATACATATACAGGCAGCTGGAAGAATGACAGAAAGGAGGGCAGCGGTGAGTGTCGCTTTTACACCGGCGATGTATATAAAGGGAACTTTAAGGATGGGCTGATAAATGGAAAGGGTGAATATCTCTTTGTAAACGGAGATGTATATCGCGGCTCTTTCCTGAATGGTCAGGCAAATGGCGAAGGACTATTTGTGTGGTCTGATGGTTCTGAATATGATGGCGAATGGAAAAATAACAGACGCCAGGGAAAGGGACGTATGAAATGGGCCAACGGCGATAGCTACTATGGCGATTGGGATAACGATAAACCAGATGGCGAAGGGTCTATGACTCTGGCAGATGGAAATAGATACAGAGGTGAGTTCAGACAAGGATTGGTACACGGCAAAGGGTTGGTGGTAGATTCTGATGGAACTCAATATGAAGGTATGTTTGATAATGGAAAGCGTGTTGGAATCTTCATTGTTAAGGATGCCGAAGGAAATGAGATAAATAGAATTACATACTGAGTAAAAAACAAAAAAATATAGTGTTATGAGAATTGTTGAAAATGACCCTTGGTTGGCTCCACATAGCTTTGCTATAGAGGGACGTCACAATTATGCAGTAAGTAAAGAGCAACAACTTACCAATGGTGGCACATTGTCTGATTTTTCAATCGGTTATCTATATTATGGTCTGCATAAGACAGCTACAGAATGGATCTTTAGAGAATGGGCTCCTAATGCTACCGAGCTATACCTGATAGGTGATTTCAATAATTGGCAGAGACAGGATCTTTATCGTGCTACCAGAATTAATGAAAAGGGCGATTGGGAATTGCATATTCCTTTGAACGGAATCTCTCATGGACAGCACTATAAAATGTATGTAAAGTGGAATGGGGGAGAAGCAGAACGAATACCGGCTTGGTGTAGAAGAGTGGTACAGGATAATGCAACAGCTATATTCTCTGCACAAGTTTGGGATCCGGAACCATACAAGTTCAAGAATAATGACTTTACTGTAAACAGAGACAAACCTTTGCTGATATATGAATGTCACATAGGTATGGCTCAGGAGAGAGAGGGTGTAGGCACATATATAGAATTTAAGGATAAGGTGTTGCCAAGAGTAAAGGATGGAGGTTATAATTGTATTCAGATTATGGCTATTCAGGAACACCCATATTATGGTAGCTTTGGTTATCATGTGTCGAATTTCTTTGCTCCATCATCTCGTTTTGGAACTCCTGAAGAACTGAAAGAACTTATTGATACGGCCCATTCTATGGGAATAGCTGTTATTATGGATATAGTCCATTCCCATTCTGTTGCAAACGAATATGAAGGTCTGGGAAATTTAGCAGGAGATCCATCACAATATTTTCATTCCGGTCCTCGCAGAGATCATTCGGCGTGGGGTTCGCTATGCTTTGACTATGCAAAAGATGCAGTATTGCACTTCCTGTTATCCAACTGTAAATATTGGATGGATGAATTCCGCTTTGACGGATTCCGTTTTGATGGTGTAACATCCATGATATATTACAGCCATGGGCTTGGCGAAAGCTTTGGTGGCTATGATGACTATTTTAATGGTCGTCAGGATGGCGATGCAATATGTTACCTGATGCTGGCAAATAAGTTGATTCATGAATGTAATCCGAACGCAATAACTATAGCAGAAGAGGTATCCGGAATGCCGGGACTTGCAGCACCATTTAATGATGGAGGTTATGGCTTTGATTATAGAATGGCAATGAATATTCCGGATTATTGGATAAAGATAATCAAGGAGAAGAGTGATAATGACTGGTCTATGCGCGGTATCTTTTGGGAGGTAACAAATCGTAGAAGTGACGAGAAGACAATATCCTACACAGAGAGTCATGATCAGGCTCTTGTGGGCGATAAAACCATTATTTTCCGTCTGGTAGATGCTGATATGTATTGGCATTTCTCAAAGAGTGGTGGTAATTTGACAACAGCACGTGGTATAGCATTACATAAGATGATAAGGATGATGACCGCAACAACAATCAATGGTGGCTATCTGAATTTTATGGGTAATGAATTTGGTCATCCGGAATGGATAGACTTTCCACGTTTAGGTAACAACTGGAGTTATCAATATGCCCGCCGTCAATGGAGTCTGGTAGATAATCAGGAACTGTGTTACTGCTGGCTCAATAATTTTGACAAGAAATTGATGAAACTTATAGGCAGATCCAGAAAGATTCAGGATAAGCCAATTGTGGAATATTGTCTGAATGACCCGGATAAGGTGGCAGTTTATGGAAGAGGTGATTATCTTTTCGTATATAACTTTGATCCTTCCCGTTCATATACTGATTACGGAGTTCTGGTTCCGCGTGGTTCTTACAAAATAGTTCTGAATAGCGATAATCCTGAATTTGGAGGAAATAATCTGATCAATGAAAGCCAGATGTTCTATACAATTCCAGATACACAGTCTAAGAAAAAAGGTAAGGAGTGGTTGAAGATGTATCTGCCTGCAAGAACTGCGCTGATATTGAAAAAGAATAGATAAGATGAAACGTAAAAAATTAGAAGACAGAAATATTAAGTTGTTTTGCGATGTGATATTCTCACTATTCGCATTTATATATCTATATTTCTTTCAGAGAGATCTGTTGGGAATGATGTATGCAGTATTGCCTGCAGCAGATTTTCTGCCTTTTTCTCCGTTAGTCATATCACTGATATTGACAGGAATATTACTTTTCGTAGCTGTACAGATAAGAAAGTTGCTAAGCTTTCAGAATATGTGGTATGCCTGTAATTATCTGCCATCTGCATTTCTATTGGGTTTATGTACATCCTGTGACAAAGAACACTTTTTTAATCTGACCGAAAAGAGCTGGTATATTGTGCTGTTGCTCTTTATTGCAATAATGGGTGTGTTGAAGGTCCTTTCAATGATTCCGCAGGGAAGAAACAATATTATGAAGTGGCCATACTCAATTCTATTGTTGCTACTTACTTGTTGCGTTACCATTTTTGTGGGTAATTCAGATGAAAATCTGCATAGGGAACTAAGAGTGGCAACCTTGTTGAATAAAGGCGAACAGGAAAAGGCATTGCAGATTGGTATAAAATCAGAAGAGAGTAATGATGAGCTAACACTACTGAGGGCAGAAGCAATGTTGCAGTTGCCATCTTCTGAATTGGGTAGTCAACTGGCTGAACGTATATTTACTTATCCTATAAGCAACGCAAGGGTTTTTGCTGATTCTCTGTATGCACGTACTGATTCAGTGGTTCATAGACAGGATAATGCTGAACTGGTAGCTATGCTGGTTGAGAAAGATCTTGATAAATTTGTACTCTCTATAGATTCAGATTCTGAAGACCATCTTAGATTGTCATCATGGTATCCGGAAAAATTGCCTCGTTATTATATGGAGGCGATGGTTCTGCATGAATATACCAGCGGAGTGGCAAACGAACATCTTAAGAATCTATATACTTCCCAATATAATAAGGTGGTGGAAGAGTTTAATAAATACATTGAGTCCAAGAAATCATTCTATGTTTATTCGGAACAGAATAGAAAGAACAGACTATATATGAGTCATGGCACAACATATTGGTGGTATTACGATTTTAAATAACGATTAAGATATAAAAAAAGACCCGAATTTAATTCGGGCCTTTTTTATGAATTGTCTTGCCCTTGCGGGCTTTTTTTTTATTCTTCAACAGCAGCCTGAGCAGCAGCCAGACGTGCAATTGGCACGCGGAATGGAGAACAACTTACGTAGTTCAAACCTACCTTGTGGCAGAACTTAACTGATGATGGTTCACCACCGTGCTCACCGCAGATACCGCACTTCAGTTCCGGACGTACTGAACGGCCCTTTTCTACAGCCATTTCAACCAACTGTCCTACACCGTTCTGGTCAAGTACCTGGAATGGGTCAACCTTAAGGATCTTCTTCTCAAGGTAAACTGGCAGGAAGCTTGCGATATCGTCACGTGAATAACCGAATGTCATCTGAGTCAAGTCGTTTGTACCGAATGAGAAGTATTCAGCGCGGCTTGCAATTCTGTTAGCTGTCAAAGCAGCACGTGGAATCTCAATCATCGTACCAACCTTGAATTCAATTGAAACACCCTCTTCTGCAAACAGATCAGCAGCAGTTTCACGGATAACCTTCTCCTGAGCTTCAAACTCGTACAGGATACCTGTCAGAGGAACCATGATTTCTGGATGTGGATCGCCACCTTCCTTCTTCAACTGAATAGCTGCACCAAGGATAGCGCGAGTCTGCATCTCAGTGATTTCTGGATATGTGTTACCAAGACGGCAACCACGGTGACCCAACATTGGGTTAGCTTCGCAAAGGCTGTCAACACGCTGACGGATATATTCAACAGTTACGCCCATAGCTTTTGCCATCTCTTCCTGACCTTTTGCATCGTGTGGAACGAATTCGTGCAATGGAGGATCGAGCAAACGAACGTTCACTGGGCAACCATCCATAGCCTTGAAGATTCCGTAGAAGTCTGCCTTCTGGTATGGCAACAGCTTTGCCAATGCCTTCTTGCGACCCTCTGCATCCTGAGAAAGAATCATTTCACGCATAGCAACAATCTTCTCAGCTTCAAAGAACATGTGTTCTGTACGGCAGAGACCAATACCAACAGCACCAAAGTTGCGAGCAACTTCTGCATCGTGTGGAGTATCAGCGTTAGTACGAACTACCAGTTTTGTATATTTTTCGCACAATGCCATAAGATCTGCAAAGTCACCGCTCAATTCAGCAGCCTTTGTTTCAACCTTACCATTGTATATTTCACCTGTTGTACCGTTCAATGAGATGAAGTCACCTTCCTTCAGAACAACACCGTCAACCTCTACAGTGCGAGCTTTATAGTCGATATTCAGAGCACCTGCACCAGATACGCAGCACTTACCCATACCACGAGCAACAACAGCAGCGTGTGAAGTCATACCGCCACGTGCAGTCAGGATACCCTCTGCAACTGCCATACCTGCCAAGTCTTCTGGAGATGTTTCAATACGAACCATAACTACCTTCTTGCCATCTTCTGCCCATTTAGCAGCATCGTCAGCAAAGAATACAATCTGACCTGTAGCAGCACCTGGAGAAGCAGGAAGACCGCGTGTAAGAACCTTAGCGCTCTTCAATGCTGCCTTGTCAAATACAGGGTGCAGAAGTTCGTCAAGTTTGTTAGGTTCGCAACGTTTCAATGCTGTCTTTTCGTCAATCAGACCTTCGCGAACAAGATCCATTGCAATCTTAACCATTGCAGAACCTGTACGCTTACCGTTACGAGTCTGCAAGAACCAAAGTTTACCTTCCTGAACGGTGAACTCCATATCCTGCATATCACGATAGTGGTTCTCCAATTTGTTCTGGAGCATATCTAGTTCCTTGTAGATTTCAGGCATTGCCTCTTCCATTGAAGGATATTTTGCTACGCGCTCTTCTTCTGATATACCTGCGCGTTCTGCCCAGCGCTGTGAACCAATCTTTGTGATCTGCTGTGGTGTGCGGATACCAGCTACAACGTCTTCACCCTGTGCATTGATAAGGTACTCACCATTGAACAGGTTTTCACCATTACCAGCGTCACGGCTGAAGCATACACCTGTAGCAGATGTGTCACCCATGTTACCAAATACCATTGCCTGTACGTTTACAGCTGTACCCCATTCAGCTGGGATACCCTCCATCTTACGATACAGGATAGCACGGTCGTTCATCCAGCTGTCAAATACAGCGCAGATAGCACCCCAAAGCTGTTCGTATGAATCGTTAGGGAAGTCTTTACCGGTCTGCTCCTTAACTGCAGCCTTGAACTTAGTAACAAGTTCCTGCAGATCTTCAACTGCAAGTTCGTTGTCTAACTTAACTCCCTTAGCCTCTTTTACCTCTTCGATGATTGCTTCAAATGGATCGATGTCTTCTTTGTTGACTGGTTTCATACCAAGTACAACATCACCATACATCTGAACAAAACGACGATAAGAGTCCCAAGCAAAACGAGCATTACCTGTCTTGCGAATCATACCCTCTACAACCTCGTCATTCAAACCAAGGTTCAAAATTGTATCCATCATACCAGGCATTGAAGCTCGAGCACCTGAACGTACAGATACCAAAAGTGGGTTTTCAACATCGCCAAACTTTGAATTCATCAATGTTTCAATGTTGGCAACAGCTGCCATAACATCGTCCTTCAAAAGCTTAACTACTTCTTCCTTACCCTTCTCAAAGTACTCATTACATACATCTGTAGTAATGGTGAAACCCGGAGGTACTGGAACTCCAATCAAGTTCATCTCAGCTAGGTTGGCACCCTTACCACCCAGCAAATTTCTCATGTCTGCTTTTCCTTCAGCTAAACCATTTCCGAAGGTGTAAACTCTTTTTTCGCTCATAAATATTATAAATATTTTGTGTGATATCTGTTTGTTGGCAAGTATGTCTGCCAAAACGTCTGCAAAGTTACTTATTTATTATTAAATATGTGGTTTATATGCAATCCTTTTTTACACTCTTATCGTCACTTTTTCTTAACTTTGCAAAAGTTTTGATAAAGTAATAAGCATTTTAGTCTGCATTTATGTCGAAGAAGAAAAAGGATAAGCCTATAATTGAGAATGTTACCATAACAGATGTGGCAGCAGAAGGAAAGTCATTGGTCAGATTGGATGACCTGGTAATTTTTGTACCTTTTGTTGTACCCGGCGATGTTGTTGATCTTAAAATACTAAAGAAAAAACATAGCTATGCAGAAGCTGTTGCTGTGAAATTTCATAAATATTCTGAAATTAGAACAGAACCTATCTGCTCACATTTTGGTGTGTGTGGAGGTTGTAAATGGCAGAATTTACCATACGAAGAGCAGCTAAAGAACAAACAGAAACAGGTGTTCGACGCACTGACCAGAATAGCAAAGGTGGAAATTCCGGAACTGATGCCTATACTTGGTTCTGAACAGATAGAATGTTACAGGAACAAACTGGAGTATTCATTCAGTAATATGCGCTGGCTCACTGCTGAAGAGTTGCTGAAGATAGATGAATCTGATGGGGCTATTGAGCGTAAACAGCCAGGATTGGGATTTCACATTCCGGGTGCATTCGATAAGGTACTGCATATTGACAAGTGTATGCTTCAGGATGATTTTACCAATCGTGTAAGAAATGAAGTCTTCAGATATGCAATAGAAAATAATCTGCCTTTTATAAACCTTCGTTCCCAGGAGGGTCTGCTCAGAGATATGATGGTTCGTATAGTTACAACAGGGCAGATAATGGTTCTGGTTCAGGCTAAGGTGATGACTCCTGCCGATATGGAACAGTTTATGGGGCTTATGCAGCATATTTCTGATGAATTTCCGGAAATCACATCACTGCTTTATGTAATCAACAATAAGTGTAATGATACTTTTGGCGATTTGGAGGTAAAAGTATTCCGTGGTGAAGAGTTTATATATGAGACCATGGAAGACCTTAAATTCAAGATAGGTCCAAAATCGTTCTTCCAGACAAATAGCCGTCAGGCATACAAATTGTATTCTGTAGTACGGGAAATGGCAGGTCTGAAACAGGATGATGTTCTTTATGACTTATATACAGGTACAGGTACTATTGCGCAGTTCCTGGCTCGCAGTGTCAAGAAAGTAGTTGGTATAGAATATGTGCCTGAAGCTATAGAAGATGCAAAAATCAATGCTGAATTGAATGATATCAACAATGCTATATTCTTTGCAGGTGATATGAAGGATGTGCTTAATGCAGATTTTATAGCAGAGCATGGAACTCCGGATGTTATAGTTACAGACCCACCACGTATGGGAATGCATAAGGATGTGGTTGATGTAATAATGGCTGCATCGCCAAAGAGAATAGTGTATGTAAGCTGTAATCCTGCAACTCAGGCTCGCGATATTGCTCTGATGGATTCAAAATATAAGGTAATTGCAGTTCAGCCGGTAGATATGTTTCCGCATACTCATCACGTGGAAGTGGTTACCATGCTGGAATTACGAGAATCTTAAAAAAAGTTTATTTCTGATACTCGGTTAAACTTTACCGATGTTTGTTAGTCTTAAAAAGTGTGAATAATATATGTGCTATTGCGTAATGTGTAGCATTTTGTGTACTTTTGCAAAAAAAATATAGAAAGATGAAGAATTTATTATTAAAGACACTTGTGGTGTTGTGTGTTATGCTGATTCCAAATATGGTGATGGCACAGAGTAATGCATCTGCATCACAACAGAAGAGTGATGTTGTTATCACTCAGCCGGAATTCAAGGGCGGAATGGAGGCACTGTATAAGTACATCCTTACAAACTTTGAATATCCGGAGGAAGCTGCTAAACGTTCAGTAAGCGGAACAGCAGAAGTGGAATTTACCATTGAAAAATCAGGTGACGTAACAAATGTGGGTATTTTAAAGGGAATACATGAAACTGTGGATGACCAGATACTTCGTCTGCTGCAGGCTATGCCACGATGGACTCCTGCAACCAGAAATGGTGTCCCTGTAAGATATAAGGTCTCCATGCCTCTTACACTTAAGCTTTCCAGAAATAAAAATGGAGCAAGATCTCAAATGGGATTGGAGACTTCAGTATTCGAAAGATATTAATTTATAAAAATGCTTAGTATGAGAAGTGTATTAAAGACTTTGTTGTTTGCTTGTGTGGCGCTCTTTACTTTTTCAGGATGTAATTATCATATTCTGAATGAAGAGATTGATATGGAGGTTATCTATATCGATGCAAAGAGAAGCGGCTGGCAGGTTTATGGTAAGGAGGGTGATGAGGGCTGCTATCAGTTCCAGGAGTTCTATTTTCCGGAAATTTCATCTGATGTAATGTTAAGTGGAGCAGTCCTTGTATATATGATAGATGAGAGTGGCAGGGATAATATTCTGCCTTTGGTCCTTCCATACGATGACGGAAGAGAATCTGTTATTGAAACAATTCGCTATGACTACGAAGAGGACTATCTGACATTACTGATAGAAGCGTCAGATTTTATGGCTTATCTGCCTAAACGAGATATAAGATTCAAGGTCTGTATATTGAATTGATCAGGATTCTTTACTACATCCAAGAATTATAGTGGTGGCGCCTAATGTAATTATGGCGCCATCTTCTATTATAGCCCTTTCTCTATCTCCTAAGATTCTGTTGAAAAGAAATGTGCCGGTCAGACTGGGGAAATCTCTTAATGTATATGATATTTCTCCCTTGTCGTTGCGCTTTACGGTGATTACACAATGACGTCTGTCCATGCTGCGGTCTGTCGTTTCAATTGGAATGTCAATTTCGTCGCCTTTGTTGTATCTGCCAATTATGTTATCGCCAGGGTGTAGTGGAAAACTCTGGCGGAATCCGAATACATTTTCTATAACTGTAATTGAGCCAAATCCTTCGTCATTTGTTTCTGGATTTTTGTTTGCATCCTTTTGAGTAGATGAAAGTTTGTTTACACCTATCTTGATGGCGAACTTCTTTCTGCACTGTCCGCACTCAAAAACCAATGTCTGACCTTTACTGTATTTGGTTTCGTCAAAAGCTATGTAGCTGTCGCACTTTGGGCATCTAACTCTTTTCATATATTTTAAGGATGTAATTTCAAAATAAAAGCTAACCTATAAGCCGGGTTCTGTAGGAATAATCCTGTCTGTCATTAATCTCGACCTGCCGTTGCCGACAGGTTCTAGCGATCTACCCTCCGGCTTGAGCGAGCAGCCCTCTGACGCCGGTTTACACGATCTTGCAACTTCCAAGGTGTACAGCATACGTGTCGCCACGCACCTGGTAAGCTCTTACCTTACCTTCTCACCCTTACCCTGAAAGGGCGGTTATTTTCTTCTACACTACTTTGCCGTTGCCGGCAACTTTCTGTTAGGAAGTGGAATGCTCTATGTTGCCCGGACTTTCCTCTATCAAAAAAGATAGCGACAGACCGGTTAGCTTTTTAAATATTGGCTATTTGCCGATGCAAAGTTACAACATTTTTACTTTCTTTGTGTCAGCATAATGCTTTAATGATACTCTTGTTGTTTAATTGCTGTATAAATGTTAAAATGAAGTTTGTAGTGTTAAAGTTTGGCAAATATTAAATGGAAAGTGTATTATTGTTGATAATCTTACATATATTTGAATCGCATAAGTGTTAAATATGTGTTTGAATTTAACCAATTAAATAAATATAGATATGAAAATCGCAACTAAAAAAACATTTCAGTCAGTTTTACTGATTGCTCTTTGTGCATCGGCAGCGGGGGTTACAACCTATGTGGTAAACAAAAAAACAGCAAATAATAATACAACAGTTGTTGTAGAGGGCGGTGTTAACAACCCGTTCGCAATGACAACTGCCCGTTCCGGTTTTTCCGGACAGCCGGTTGATTTTACAGATGCAGCAGAAAAGACAGTGCATGGGGTAGTGCATATAAAATCTACTGTAAATGGAAGAACACAGGTTGTTCAGGAGATGCCTGATATTTTTGAATATTTCTTTGGAAATGGAATGCCACGTCAGCGTGAAATTCAGAGCCGTCCCCAGGTGGGATATGGATCTGGAGTTATTCTTACAAAAGATGGATATATAGTGACAAATTATCACGTTATAGAGAATGCAGATCAGATAGATGTAACCCTAAATGATAACAGAACATTTCAGGCAACAGTTATAGGAACTGATCCTAACACAGATTTAGCGCTGATTAAGATTGATGGCGATGAATTTCCATATATCCCAATGGGTAATTCAGATGAACTTAAACTTGGTGAATGGGTTCTGGCTGTAGGTAATCCATTTAATCTTACATCAACGGTAACTGCAGGTGTTGTAAGTGCAAAAGCAAGAAAAATTGGAGTGTATGAAAGTAGAGAGAGTATAGAATCTTTTATTCAGACCGATGCAGCTATTAATATGGGTAACAGTGGTGGTGCTTTGGTGAATGTGCGTGGAGAATTGATAGGTATCAATGCAGCGCTGGAATCTCCAACAGGAACATACGCAGGTTATGGTTTTGCAATTCCTACAACCATTGTTAGCAAAGTGGTGGCCGATTTGAAGGAGTATGGTACTGTTCAGCGCGCGCTTTTGGGAATTATGGGTGGCGATGTATCTGCAATGTTGCAGCTTGAAGAGAATAAAGATAAGGATTTTGGTACTCTCGATGGTGTATATGTAAGCGATGTAACTGACGGTGGCGGTGCTTTGGCTGCAGGTATTGAAAGTGGTGATGTGATTATTGCAATAAACGGAAAGAAGGTAAAGACAATGACTGAATTGCAGGAGGTGATAGCACAGCATCGTCCGGGTGATAAGATCAGAGTAACATTGTTGCGCAATAAAAAAGAAAAGGATGTAACAGTTGAACTGAAGAATTCACAGGGTAATACAGAGGTTGTCAAGGACCGTAAGATGGATATGTTGGGCGCAGCATTCAGTGAAGTTTCTGAGCAGACACGCAAACAGCTGAATATTGGATATGGACTGCAGGTGTCCGGAGTAAATACAGGTAAATTCCAGAAAGCCGGCATACAGCGCGGATTTATAATCCTGAAAGTCAATAATGTTCAAATCAGATCAGAAAAAGATTTGGAAACTGTGTTTAATGAGGCTGTAAAATCTCCGGAGCAGGTACTGTTTATAACTGGTATCTATCCGTCAGGACGCAGAGCAAATTTTGCAATAGATCTTTCTGAATAACAATTCCGGAAATAGATAATGTGGTCTCAGAGTCGTAGATTTTGGGGCCACAAATTCTATATAAATAATGTGTTTTCTAAAAAAAAGTTGTACTTTTGCAGTCAATTCGCTTAAGTGGAGTACTATGGCGATACGTAATTAACTGATAATCATAATCAATAGCATAGTAAAAAATGAGGCAGCTTAAAATTACAAAGAGTATCACAAATCGTGAAAGTGCGTCTTTGGATAAGTATCTTCAGGAGATAGGTCGTGAAGAACTCATTACAGTTGAAGAAGAGGTTGAACTGGCACAGCGCATCAGAAAGGGTGATAGACAGGCTTTAGAAAAGCTTACACGCGCTAATCTGCGTTTTGTGGTATCAGTTGCAAAACAGTATCAGAATCAGGGTTTGAGTTTGCCTGACCTTATTAATGAAGGTAATCTTGGATTGATTAAAGCTGCGGAAAAATTTGATGAGACTCGTGGTTTTAAATTTATCAGCTATGCAGTATGGTGGATACGTCAGTCTATTCTTCAGGCTCTTGCTGAACAGGCAAGAATAGTACGTTTGCCACTTAATCAGGTGGGCTCTCTTAACAAAATAGGTAAGGCTCTTTCAAAATTCGAACAGGAGAACGAACGTCGTCCATCACCAGAAGAGCTGGCAGAAGCGCTGGATATTCCGGTAGATAAGATTGCCGATACCCTGAAGGTTTCCGGTCGTCATATATCTGTAGATGCTCCTTTTGTTGATGGTGAAGACAATAGCTTGCTGGATGTATTGGTGAACGATGATTCTCCAATGGCTGACAGAACTCTTGTGAATGAATCACTTTCAACTGAAATTGAACGCGCTCTTTCTACATTGTCAGACAGAGAAAAAGATATCATCAGAATGTTCTTTGGTATTAACTGTCGTGAAATGACATTGGAAGAGATAGGCGATAAGTTCGGTTTGACACGTGAACGCGTACGTCAGATTAAAGAAAAAGCAATACGTCGTTTGCGTCAGAATTCTCGTAGCAAATTGTTGAAATCATACTTAGGTTAATTCTGCAATGAAAAGGTTTGCATTTCTGTTTTTGACAATGTTTGTGTCGGTTGCTCTGTTTGGTCAGTCAACTACACAAAAATCTCCGATTTTAACTCAGGGAGAAGGTCTAAGAAAATCCCAGAAGGATATAGAATCAATGAGGGATGATTCTCAGAATAAGAATTCAGAAATCAAGGATGTTTATATGTTTGCTTTGGCTTTTTCTCATCTTGATTCTGTTCTGTATGTTACAGGAGTTCAGAAGATGGAGAATGAACAGGTAAATAATGGCTATTTTTTGGTAAATAGAGATCGATATGAATCTGCTCTGCTGGACTATATGTATGGTATGGGCGAATCAAACAGAATGGTTGTGATCTATTTTGGCGAAAAAGAGAAGAGTATTATCAAGAAAAAGCAGAAAGTTCTGAAAAGAGTAAAGAAACATCACTCGTATTCAGTGGGTGAACTTCTTGATTTTAAATTCTAGTTTTAGTTTAGAACTGTGCGTGAACAGCAATACGGATGCCCTGGGTGGAAACTCCCGGGGTATCTTTGTAAGTAAGTCTGCGGTAGTAGTCTATTCTGCCAAACTTGAATATATTCTCTATTCCAAATCCAATCTCCATATATGGATCAGACATCCTGGTTGCAATTACATTTTCAGGGTATAGATATATATTGCCGCTGTTATTGGTGTTTGGAATGTTGCAATCCATAGTTGAACCCCATACTCCCTTAAATGTAATAACCTCTCTGAAGTTAAGTTTCTTTAGTAATGGTGTCCGGTTGAAAATTAGGCCATTCATATAGTATGATATATCCCATGTGGCGTGTGAATCAAGTACAAATTCCATTGGAGTCATCAGTTCAAATGATTCTTCTCTAATGGTATATGATAGGTTTGCGTTAGGAATAATCATAAGAGGGTAGGGAGCCTGATTCCATATCTTTCCTCCTTTTGCTATAACGTCAAAATAGCCGAACATTGATACCCATAGTCTTTGTCTGTATGATGCTTCTGTGTGGTGGATTGTATAATCACTTCCTAAAATTCCTTTCTGGGCAATGGAGTGTGATAATGTGAATACAGGATGTTCAGGTTTCATGGAACGTCTGTTCCATTTGCTCTGGGTGAATGTTTCGTTTGGAGCATATCTTAGTTTGATTTCAAATTCGCTCTGGTTAATCTGCCTGTCATATACTTTTGTGCCATCGGGAAGAACCTTTTCCAGAGGCAGTAAGGATGACGATTCATTGATTCTGTTTCTTAATGTAGCAGAATATGAAAAACCGTTGTAGAATTCATTTGAATAGATGAACTCGGTCTGCTTTATATATCCAATCCTATTGTCAGGTAATCTTTTCAGTGATAACAAAGCGTTGTCTTTGTTTGTGTAAAGATATTGCTGACCATACTGATATATGTCGTTTTCATGTTTCAGACGCAATGAATGAATAGGGAATTCATTGGCATGTTCCTTTTTTGGTTTAAAAGAGTATTCAACGTTTGCCATGTACTTCAATCTTTCATCCCTGGTGCCATAAGCTACGTAGAAATTGGTGAACAGGTGAGGGCTGAAGTGTGAAGTTGTCATGCCTCCTACGCGTAATCTTAAACCTTCCAGTCCGTTGTAGCTGGCAGTTGTATTAACCGGACCATAGTAAAAAGGGGTGTTCTCCTCCTTTATTGGGACATATCCGGAGAACATAAATGAAACAAACTTTTCTGTCCAATAATACACCGGTATGCTGCGTAACCTTTTCAGCATATCTTTTATGCTGTTGTTCTTTGTGGTTATATTGCTGTCTCTGTATTGTGCCCAGAACTCCTCTGACTGACTGGTTGCATTGGCATACTCTATAACAGGTTCGGCTCTCTCAAAAGGTGTCGTGTTTACATCGTTGTCGAATTTGTAATCGGAATAATACACCTCTCTGTGTGCATATAGTCCATCTATAAAGTCATATAGTTTTAGCTCTGTTGTTATGGATTCGTATATAAGTAGTCTGGGGTGTTGCTTGTCCCTTGCAAATCTTTGTTCTATGTTCATATATTCCACAAAGTTGAAATTTATGTCATGAGGTACACTCATCTGAACCCATTTTATAAAATGTGTGGAATCTGTGGTTACATATAAATGGCCTGTAAATCCAAATGATTTTGTATTGTATGGTATGAACGCAAGGTCTATGCATGGTGTGTTGTCAATATTTAGGGTATCCATAATATAGAATTTATAATATGACGGAGCAATATCAGCCAATGGGCTTACAAATTCATTTCTGAGTATAATAATCTTATTGTTGAAAATGTCAATATCAACCAGAGTTGCCTCTACCATAGCTCTGATCTCCTCCTCGGGCAGAAAATCATCGGCTCCTACCCAGTTCTTACCCTGTATTACCTGACGCTCTTTTCTGGGTTTGTTCTGGTAATAATCGGTTGCAACAAGTTCTCTGGATGAAATATTCAGAATAGGTTTGCCTGAAACCAATGATGTGTCTATGTACTCTTTCAGAAAGTCAAATCGTCTGAACAGAAGCTGTTGCTGTTTCTCTTCATCGAAATTATCTAATGCAACGTTAAACTTTTCATATCTGTCCTTTGATACATAGCTATGCTGATAGGGGCTTTCTGTCTCCTTTTTTGAGATCAACTCTTTTGCCAGTTCAAGTGCAGGGTTGTCATCTCTTCTGTATCGTTCCTTTTCAGGCTTTATTTCAACTTCACTTATATCGTATGTAGTAGGGTGTAGTGTTACGCTGATTGGGAATTTTGTCTTTGAAGATAGTTTCAGACTATAATCTTTGTAGCCAATAGATGATATTATAAGGGTCTGGCCTTCAATTGGACCGCTAAAAGAAAAGTTTCCATTGTTGTCGGTAGTGCATCCAATATGTGAATCTTTTAACCTTACGGTAGTGTATGGTAAGGATTCTCCGGACAAATCCTTGACATTTCCGCTTATTCTGGTCTGCGCAGTGGCAATACCTCCCGTGCAGAACATATATACTATTATAATAAGGTGTAATACCCTTTTCTTAACATCTCTCATTAGTGGTGGTAAAGATAGTGCAAACCGAGTGGAGAAAAAACAAGTTTACTTGATTTTTTATCCCGAGGTGCCGCCTATGTTATCAAAAGATAGTGCAAACAGCAGAAATAGGAATATAGATGATTCGTTGAATTTATATGTTGAATGTGCTTGAAAGTGGTAAAAAATAGTGGGGTTTGTTAAGGGATAAAAGGTGCTGTTTTGATAAATTTTTGCCGATTTTGTAAAAACTCTCTTTTTTGTCCAAAAATATTTTTTGCGTTAGTGTTGTTGTAAGTTGTTCATCTATTGTATTTAGTGATTTCGTTATAATTTTTGCATAAAAATTCTTTTAAAAAAAGTTTGTAAAACATTTGGTGGGTATTAAAAATGTCTCTACCTTTGCATCCGCTTTCCGAGGGGAACACCTTGGTAAGTGATATAAAAAAGACGTTCTTTGAACAATTTTCATAATAGACAAGTA
>JAGCKJ010000167.1 GCA_017647575.1 Bacteroidaceae bacterium
ACTATTTTTGAATCCTTCGTTAGGGAAGATAAACATATTGTTTGGGTCAGTAACCTGCATTCCATCTACAATAAAGCAATATGGATAGATATCCGGAACTTCTGGTTTAACTGTTATACTCCATACTCCGCGAGCATCCTTCTGCATTGGTTTTATTTCACTAAACATCTGGCAATCCAGTTCTACCTTTTCAGCATCGGCTGCCTGGAAACGGAATGTTACTGAACCATCTTTGTTGTAATCAGGCGATACTACTCCGGCTGGGAATAATCTTGCCATCAAAGCAGGAGTGAGTCTCTGTTCTGACTGCTGAGCGCTTATTGACATTGTGCCAAAGAGCGCTAATATCAAAATTAATGAATATATCTTTTTCATAATCGGCATTGTTAATTATTTCTGAAATAGAAGTGGTAATGATTGTTCCAGGAAATATCTGGCATTCATCCAGGTATGTCCAAACTTATCGTCTGTAAATATTTTTACATGTTCAATTCCCTTGCTTTCAAGGAAGTCAAGGTAATCTTTTGCATTACCATATAGGAAGTCGTCTGTACCTACACCTAACCAGAACAGATTGATCTTATCATTTGTCTCTGCTGCATTGTCATATACACCAGGAATGTTTGTTTGGGTAAATGAGCTGTATGAACAGAGATATGAGAACTTGTCAAGATTCTGCAAACCATTTGCCAATCCCTGGTTACCACCACGTGAGAAACCACCTATTGCACGATATTCTCTGTCTTCAATTGTGCGGTAGTTCTTTTCAATGTATGGCATCAGATCATTAATAAGGTCTTTGCTGAACATATCACCCATGCCCATTGTATTTGTACCTGCCGGGAAATACTTTGAAGGGTTACCGTATGGCAATACTACTATCATATCCTTAGCCTTGCCTGCTGCAATCAGGTTGTCAAGAATAAAGTTAACCTTACCAACCTTGAAATAAACCTCTTCTGTATCGGTTGTACCACTGATCAGATAGAATACAGGATATTTCTTATCCGGATTCTGATCATAGAAAGGTGGTGTATAAACTATTGCGTTTCCATACAAACCTAATGATTCTGAATAGTAGTTTACATAATCTACTGCTCCATGAGGCACGTTCTGTGCATGATGAATCATTGGCTCTTCACCACGAAGATCCAACAGGCTGTTTTTGAAGCCTTCGTTTGGAAACCATTCTGGGTTCAATGGGTCCATAACGCTTATTCCATCTACTACAAAGCTGTATGGATAGATGTCTGGTGCTGCAGGACCTAATGTTAGTGTCCATACACCATCTTCGTTTTTAAACATATCGTGCTTGCCTGCAAACTGTACATCTACCTGTACGCTCTTTGCATTATCGTTACGATAATTAAAAGTCACAGTGTTGTCTGAATTGACAACTGGCGATGATACCTGTACCATTCGCCCTCCCGGCTGAGCCTGTACTGTGCACATTGTCATCAATGCACCAAGCGCAACCATAATTGTTCTGAATGTCTTTTTCATCCTTGAAATCAAAATTATATAATTTTAGTTTGGCAACGAAGTTAAGCATTTATTATGAAATATCCACTCGGAATAAAAAAAAGAGCCATGTAGGCCCTTTTTTATTTATATGGTCGTAACCTATGGTTACTCCCATTGAATCAATTTATGTCGCTAAAGCGAACGCAACCCACGCTAACGCGTGACTAATTACAGCTATTGGGTTTTATTTACTCCCATTGACCCAATTACTATCGCTACGCGAACACAACCCACGCTGACGCGTGACTATTGCTTAGTAATTGGCTCGATGGTCGTAACCTATGGTTACTCCCATTCAATAGTACCGGTTGGTTTTGGAGTAAGATCGAAGAGTACGCGATTAACGCCTTTAACTTCGTTTACTATTCTGTTTGTAATGTGCTGAAGCAATGAGAATGGAATTTCAGCTACAGAAGCAGTCATAGCATCAACAGTATTAACCGCACGGATAATTACCGGCCAGTCATAGCTGCGCTTGTCATCACGAACACCTGTTGATTTGAAATCAGGTACTGCAGTGAAATACTGCCATACTTTACCTTCCAGGCCATTCTTTGCAAACTCTTCACGAAGAATAGCATCTGATTCGCGAACTGCTTCAAGACGGTCTCTTGTTATAGCACCTGTACAACGTACACCAAGACCAGGTCCTGGGAATGGCTGACGGAATACCATATCGTCCGGCAAACCCAATGCCTTACCTACTACGCGAACTTCGTCTTTATAGAGGAACTTCAATGGTTCTACTAATTCAAACTGCATATCGTCTGGAAGACCACCTACATTGTGATGAGCCTTAACCGGACCAGATTCGATAATATCAGGATAGATAGTTCCCTGTGCCAGGAATTCAATTCCTTCCAATTTGCGAGCTTCCTCCTCAAATACGCGAATAAACTCACCACCAATAATCTTACGTTTCTGTTCTGGTTCAGCAACACCTACCAATTTATCCAGAAAGCGGTCTATTGCATCTACGTAAACAAGATTTGCATTCAACTGGTTTCTGAACACTTCTACAACCTGTTCTGGTTCACCTTTACGCATTAAACCATGGTTTACATGAACGCTAACCAACTGGCGACCTACTGCTTTAATCAATAGAGCTGCAACCACCGATGAATCTACACCACCTGACAAAGCAAGGAGTACCTTTTTATCACCAATCTGAGCCTGAAGTTCAGAAACTTGTTCATTTATAAACTGTTGTGCCAATTCAGGAGTGGTAATACGCTCCATTGTGGCCGGACGAACATTGTTTGACATCTGCTTATATTATTGAGGTTAATTTTTCTGATTGCAAAATTACAGAAAAGATAAAAAACAGGTATCTATATTCATATCTTTTTTCAAAAACACAACTTTTTTTTCATAAAGAGGGGGTTGCGTATATATATAAATAAGGAGTAAACGAAAAAACAATAATATATTAAAAAAAAGTTAAATCATTAGTGTCAGTTTAGAAAAATAAATATTACATTTGCCCTAGTCAAAGAAAGGACAAGTATATAAACACGAAATGTTTTTTTTGCTCAACCTTCTTTGTTTGCATGTCAACTTACAAAATTGCTCTAACGGTTATTTGATTATGTTTTGCGGTAACTAATAGTTATTGCAACGCATATTGCCGTACGCATTTGTATGAGATTATATAAAAATATTGTTTAACCAATTTTTGTTTTAAACCTAAAAAATCCTTTTATGAAGACAAAAAAAACATTTTTAGGCTTATTGTTAGCATTAGCAATGCCTATCTGTGCAGTTGCACAGAACGTGAATGTCAAGGGACAGGTTTTAGATGACTTAGGCGAGCCCGTTATAGCAGCCAATGTCATTCAGGTTGGAAATCCAGCCAACGGTACAGTTACAGATTTGGATGGTAACTACTCCATCTCGGTACCGTCTAATGCCAGTCTCCAATTTTCTTTTATGGGCTACGTTTCAAAAACTGAAGCAGTAAACGGACGCTCAACAATTAACGTAACTCTTTCAGAAGACACTGAACTTCTTGAAGAAGTTGTAGTTATCGGTTATGGTACACAAAAGAAGAGCGACCTATCAGGTGCAGTAGCTTCTATTGCGGCAAAGGATCTCCAGAACCGTTCTACCAGCGATGCAGCAGCAGCACTTCAGGGTAAAGCTGCCGGTATTCAGGTTATGAACTTCTCAGGTGCTCCGGGTCAAGGTGCTCAGATTCGTGTACGTGGTTACTCATCAAACTCCGGTGAAATAGGCCCACTGCTCATCGTTGATGGTTTGCAGGTTGACAACATCCAGTATCTGGATCCTTCAATGATTGAATCAATGGAGATCTTGAAAGATGCTGCTTCTGCTGCAATCTATGGTGCTCAGGCAGGTAATGGTGTAGTTCTTATCACCACCAAAAAGGGTGCAAGCACTGGTAACGGAACTATCAGCTATGACTTCAAATTAACCATGCAGTCACTCGCAAAAGATCCGGGTGTAATGAATCGTGCACAGTTCATAGACTTTAAGAAGATGCAGGGTTATGACATTGATGCTGAACTCAAAAACAATGGTGATGATGGTAAAATTGACACCGATTGGGCTGATGCAACATTCGGTACAGGTTGGGCACAGCAGCACGGTCTGACATTCTCAGGTGGTAATGACAAAGGTCACTACTTTATGTCACTGAACTACTTGAACAACGACGGTATTGTTCGTGGTGACAAAGACACATACGAACGTCTTTCAACACAGATCAACGCTGACTATAAGATTAAGGAATGGTTGACAGTAGGTACAAACACATCTATTGAAAAATGGGCAACAAGTTCTGTATCACACATGTCAGAAACCAACTCTGTATTTATGGCAGCTATCCAGAATGATCCATTGACTCCTGTTACCTATAACGACCCTTCTGAATTCCCACAGAATATGTATCTTATGTACTCAGGTCAGGCTGCAGAAGGAAGTGGTTTTGAAATGTTTGATGGTCCTTCATTGATAGTTCAGAACTATGACACAGACCTATTTGGTTCGGGCAAATACTTTGCTACATCCAAATATGTAGATAACGACCACGGTTCACCACTTATTCAGTTAGCACGTAACAACTCAAAGAATAGCGGTATTACAGTACGTGGTACTACATTCTTGAACCTAAACCCAACCAAAGGTTTGGTATTCACATCACGTTTAGGTTATCGTATCAACTATAGCAATGGTCATAACTACAACACTCCTTACTATGCAAACCCAATGGCAAAATCTGATATGTACACCATCTCAGCAAATGCCAACACAGGTTTGTACTACCAGTGGGAAAACTTTGTAAACTATGACAAGACTTTCGGTAAGTTGAACATGAATGCAATGGCCGGTATGTCATTCATTGAAAGCATGAGCGACAATGTAAGCGCTTCTGCACAGGGCAAAGAACTTCTGTCAGGTTATGCAGAAAACTTCCAGTATCTGAACTACGTATTGCCTGATGGTCCAACAAAGACCTTTAGCAACCTTCCTGGTCGTTCAGCAAGCCTTGCTTACTTTGGCCGTATAGGTTTCTCATACGACAATAAGTATAATGTTCAGGCAAACTTCCGTGCCGATGCATTTGACTCATCAAAACTTGCTGCTGACAACCGTTGGGGTTACTTCCCATCATTCTCAGCTGCTTGGACACTGAGCAACGAAGACTTTATTGCAGACAATATCAGCCGCGATGCTCTTTCATTCTTAAAAGTACGTGCATCTTGGGGTCGTAACGGTAACGTAAACGTTTTGAACAACTACGCATACTCTACATCTATCAACTACAACAGCAACTGGTATGAATATGGTATGGATGCAAATCCATCATACGGTTCAATGCCTGCAGGTCTTGCTAACCCTGGTTTGAAATGGGAAACATCAGACCAGATTGACCTTGGTCTTGACGCACGTTTCTTAGGCGACCGTTTGACATTCAGCGCAGACTGGTATCACAAGACAACTAAAGACCTTTTGGTTAAGATCAATCCGGTTCCGGAAATTGGTGTAGCAGAAACTACAGTAAATGGTGGTGAGGTTATGAACAAGGGTCTTGAACTTGAACTTGGTTGGAGAGACAGAATTGGTAAGTTGAACTACTCTATCAATGGTAACTTGTCAACATTGAAGAACGAAGTAACTTATCTTGATCCAACCATCTCACGTATTCTTTATGGTAGCTACTATGTATCACAGATTCGTACAGCTTTCGAAGTTGGAAACCCAATTTGGTACATGTACGGTTATCAGATGGATGGCATAGCACAGGAAACTATCTACAAGACCGATAAAGACGGAAACTTTGAATTAGATGCAAATGGTGATAAGATTGTAAAATACAATCCTGGTGATCCAATGCTTCACGACTTTAATGGTGATGGTATTATAGGTGAAGAAGACCGCACAAATATTGGTCAGGGTATTCCTAAGGTTACTTACGGTATAACAGTTGCTCTTGATTATAAGGGATTTGATTTCACCATGTTCGGCACAGGTGTTGCAGGTAACAGCATCTTCCCTGTTCTTTATCGTACAGACCGTCCTTACAACAATACTCTGGCTTACTACTACGAGAATTCATGGACTCCGGAACATACAGACAGAACTTTGCCAAGTGCAGCAGCTGTTAAGAATGACACTCAGTTCTGGGCATCAAGCGGTAACGTATTCAATGGTTCATACTTCAAATTCAAACAGATTCAGTTTGGATATACTCTCCCTGCAAAATATGCAAAGAAGGCAGGTATGCAGAACTTGAGAGCATACGTATCACTTGACGACTTCTTTACAATTACCAAGTATCCTGGTTTCGACCCGGAAACTGCTACCACAACAAATGCTCAGCAACTTGGTATAGATTTGGGTACATACCCAACAGCTAAGAAGTTTGTTCTTGGTCTTAATGTTACATTCTAAACAAATCGATCATTATGAAAAAATCATTTATTCCCCTTATATGCGCTACTGCCCTATTGACAGTTAGCTGCTCTGATAAGCTTGAGATTCCTCAGAAGGGCGTTGTAGCTTACGAGGATTTCTATAAGACAGACGAAGATGCAGAGGGTGCTTTGGTTGCTATGTATGATGTTTTTGCACAAAACATTGCACGTCCAAATGGTGAATCTATTATTTGCCCTTATATTGCACTCTTCAATCTACCAGGTGACGATGTTTATGCAGCAGGTGAATTCTACGGAGATAACGACTTCAATGCTCAGATAAACGAATTCCGTTTTGATGCGAATGCACAGCTTGTAGTTAGTATGTATAAAGGTTTCTACCAGATGATTTATGGTGCTAACCTTGTTATAGATAACTTCAGCGGTGAGAACGCAAACACAGAAGTTAAGAGAAGAGCAGTTGCTGAAGCCCGCACTATTCGCGCTTGGGCTCACATGATGCTTGCTATTGGTTGGGGAACCCCTCCACTGATTGACAAAGTTATTGTAGATGCTCCTTCTAACTACAACGGTACCCAAGAACAACTATTGGCATGGTGCGGTCAGGAAGCATTGGCAGCAGTTGCCGATTTGCGCGAACGCACTTCTACAGCCGATAAGAATGGTACATCTTATGTTACAAAAGGTTTTGCCCAGTATGTAGCTGGTAAAGCTTATCTGTTTGCTGGTGACTATGAGAACGCTGAAGCTGCTTTGAAACCATTGGTAACATCAGATAAATATGCTCTTGTTCCAGGTGACCGTATTCGCGAAACTTTCCACTTGGTTGGTGAAGGTAACGAAGAGTATATCTTTGCTGCAAACATCAACAACAACCCGGCTATTGGTGACTGGTCAGGTAAAATTCAGAAGACCACCTGGATGCACATGGATATCTGGGGTTGGAGAACTGACCACTGGGGAGGAACTCCATCACTTGTAAGAGGTGGTTGGGGCGGTCTTGGTGTACGTGCCGACTTTGCTGAAGCTCTGATTGCAAATGATGGTTACGATTCATATCGTCGCAGAGCATGGGTAAAACAGTTTGACCCGGAAGTTCTATATGAAATGGCATATCCTACAGATACCACACAGACACTTGAACAGAAGAAACAGGGTAATGACCGTGGTATTAAGACCTATCTCTATGGACAGAGCGAATATCTGCAGTACAAGAGAGTTTCTGACAATGCCGATTATGACAACTGGTATTCTACTCTGAACGTACTGATTGCTCGTCAGGCAGAGGCATATTTGATGTATGCAGAAGCTGCTGCACGTACCTCTTCTACAGCAGACGATGCTCTGGGTTTACAGTTACTGAATGATGTTCAGAATCGTGCAGGTTCGCAGAAAGTAAGTGCTACTCTGAACTTACAGGATGTTAAGGAAGAGAAGAGATTTGAAATGTTTATGGAGGGTTGCCGTTGGGCAGACTTGGTTCGTTACTACAAAGTAGATGGCGACCAGACAGTTATAAACAATTTGAAGGACAATGGTAAGGATGTTCCTCAGCTTTACGATACATTCTGGGGCGAAGTTAAGGATGGTAACAATACATATCCTAAGACATCTGAACATAATATTATAACTATTATGCAGCATCCTAACGCAGGTAAGAAAGTAGGATTTGACGAAAATGTTCATACCCTATTCCCATTCCCGGGTGCAGCTGTAATGGCTATCAATCCTAAGATGAAACAGAACGACGGTTATTAAA
>JAGCKJ010000168.1 GCA_017647575.1 Bacteroidaceae bacterium
GAGTGTCGTCCAAACGTATATGGTCAGTGCAAGAGCTGGCTGGATATGGGACTGCAGCCACGTGCCGTAAGCCGCGATTTGGATTGGGGTATTCCTGTTCCTGTAGAGGGTGCAGAGGGTAAAGTACTTTATGTATGGTTCGATGCGCCTATAGGTTACATAAGCAACACCAAAGAGTTCTGCGATGCTCATACTGAACGTGGCACATGGGAACAGTGGTGGAAGGACGAAGATACACGTCTAGTACACTTTATCGGCAAGGATAACATTGTATTCCACTGTATTGTATTCCCATCTATGCTAAAAGCAGATGGTAGCTATATTCTTCCTGATAATGTTCCAAGCAACGAATTCCTGAATTTGGAAGACGATAAGATTTCTACATCCAGAAACTGGGCTGTTTGGGTACACGAATATCTGGAAGATTTCCCCGGCAAAGCTGATGTACTGCGTTATGTGCTTACAGCAAATGCTCCTGAAACAAAGGATAACAACTTTACATGGAAAGATTTCCAGGCACGTAACAACAACGAACTTGTGGCTGTTTATGGAAACTTTGTAAACCGCGCACTTGTTCTTACACAGAAGTATTTTGACAGCGTAGTTCCTGCAGCAGGTGAACTGACAGAGTACGATAAAGAGACACTGAAAGAGTTTGCAGGTGTTCAACAGCAGTTGGAATCACTATTAGAGAACTTTAAGTTCCGCGATGCACAGAAAGAGGCTATGAATCTGGCTCGCATTGGTAACAAATATCTTGCAGATACAGAACCTTGGAAACTTGCAAAGACCGATATGGCCCGCGTAGAGACTATTCTGAATATTGCTCTACAGTTGGTAGCCAACCTCTCTATAGCATTTGAACCATTCTTGCCTTTCAGCAGCGAGAAACTGCGTAATATGATTGGTATGGAGGGTTGTGACTGGAACCAGTTAGGCAGCATAGAACTGTTGAAAGCAGGTCATAAATTAGGCAAAGCAGAACTTCTGTTTGAAAAGATTGAAGACGAAGCTATTGAGGCACAGGTTAATAAACTGCTTGCTACCAAAAAGGCAAACGAAGAGGCAGAAGCTAAATCTCAGCCTGCCACACCTATACTTCCAAACATTGAATTCCCTGATTTTGAGAAGTTAGACATTAGAGTAGGTACAGTATTAGAGTGCCAGAAAGTGCCAAAAGCCGACAAACTTCTGCAGTTCAAAATAGACGATGGTTTAGGTGGTCGCACTATCCTTTCAGGTATAGCACAGTACTACAATCCGGAGGATTTAGTAGGTAAGCAGGTATGTTTCATTGCTAATCTGGCACCAAGAAAAATACGTGGCATAGAGAGCCAGGGTATGATTCTGAGTGCACTGAATGCAGACGGAACTCTTGCTGTTACCACAGTAGAGAAACCTGTTAATCCGGGTAGCGAAGTACGTTAACAATCTGTTTATGAAGAATGTTGCAGTAATATTGGCAGCCGGTTCAGGTTCAAGAACAGGACTGGATATTCCCAAGCAGTTTCTTATGCTTGCGGGCAAATATGTGCTGGAACATTCTGTAGATACATTCTGTGCCCATCCTAAGATAGAAGAGGTAACCATAGTGGTTGCAACAGAATATATGGATAAGGTACAGGCATTAGCCAAAGAGCGAGGCTGGCAAAAGGTTAAACATATAGTGCAAGGAGGCAAAGAGCGCTATCACTCCACATTGGCGGCAGTAGATATCTACCGCAATATGCCGGACTGCAATATGCTTATACACGATGCTGCACGTCCTTTGGTAACAACAGAGATTATTGATAGAACTATAGAGGCAATGGATAGCTACACCGCAGCCGATGTGGCTATCCCTGTTGCCGATACTATTGTGGAGACGCACGATAGCGGCAAAACAATGGATACCGTACTGAACAGAGATATTCTATATAGCGAACAGACACCACAGGCATTCAGACGTTCTGTACTGGAAGAGGCTTACAAGATAGCCCTGCAAGATCCCAATTTTAAATCTACAGACGATTGCGGTACCGTTATAAAATATATGCCCCAGGTACCTGTTGGTATAGTACCCGGAGACACATCAAACATCAAACTCACTTTTGCAAGTGATATTCCTATGATAGAGTGGTTACTCTCTAACAGAAAGAGATAACACTACCCTTTTACACAATTCTTTCTGCATCTTATTACTGCCACTACAATCATGGCAAGTATTGACGCATACATTATTCCCACAAATATCAGTGACAAGGTATCGCCTTTGCGTACACTGTCAGGGCGGAATTCAAAACGTATATCGTGATTTCCGGCAGGAATGTTGATAGCACGCAGCAGATAGTTCACACGGAAAATATCAACCGGTTCATTATCTATATATGCCTTCCAGCCATACGGATAGTAGATTTCTGAGAATACTGCTGTACCTGCTTTGGTTGAAGCCGATTTGTAGGTAAGCACATCGGGAGCATACGATGTAAGAGCTATCTGTGCATCATCGCCCTGAACAGGGGTAAAGTTCTGCACATAACCTACAAATTCCTTATCCAGTACAGCTGTGGTCTTTAGGTTGATGGAACCAAGTGCTGCACACTCCTGATTGGCATTTTCTGCAACTAGCAGAGTATCTACAAACCAGGCATTACCCATTGCGTATGGATTGCGTTGAGGTACAGCCTTACCTTCGTCATCGGTCACTATAAAGTATTTGGCATTCAGCATACTAATAACATCCATATCCATCTTTGAGAGATATTGATCTATAATATCCTGATAACGACGCAGTTTTGCAGC
>JAGCKJ010000169.1 GCA_017647575.1 Bacteroidaceae bacterium
ATTATATAACAAATTAAATAGTAGAATTTATGAAGAAGAGTACAAGAGGTTGTAAAGTATTCAGTGTTGCGTTTATATCGCTTGTTTTGCTATTGATTTCTTGCAGAAAGAATAGTGGACAACCTACTGAATCTATAACAATAGATCTATCAGCATATAGCACACAATCCATAGAAAGTGCAATTGAATCTGTGTCGCCAGTGGATTTTAAGATAGATGACTCTTGGATATATTTGAATACATCTTCAATGACAAAAACAGAAAACAGCTATGCTTTTCTTGACGAAGAGAATGGTGTCTTACAGATATATGACGTGGATGGACATAAGAAAATGTCAAGGTCTTTAATTGGTCGTGGTCCTGGTGAAATATCAAATAATATAGGTTCTTTCTTTGCACTTAATAAAGATTTCTATGTTTACGATGCGGGATATGGAGTTTTGATGAGATATGATGAAAATGGAAAGTTTATTTCAAAGTGGAATAGCGAAGATAATATCATTGACGACTATCTGTATTGTATAGATAGAAACAAATATGTAGGGTTGTGCACAAATCGATATAACGATAGTGATGAATACGTATATGTTTATGATAAAGATGGTAAAACAACTTACACATATCTTCAACTACCCCATTATTTATTTGACAAAAGAATCAAATTTGGAAATACTCCCAATTCCTATATATATAAAGATACAGTTAGATTTATTCTACCTTATGATTATAATATTTATTCGGTCACTGAAAATTCTCTATCTGTTACTTATCAGTTTATTCCCGAAAATCCCATACCACCTTCGGTACTAAATAATTCTGAAGATGATTTTCAACCAAAAACCTTATCTAAATTAATGTCAGGTGGTTATGACTTCCAGTTTCAAAACATATTTGAAACTAATAGATATTTGCTATTTACGTATTATTCAGATGAAACTTTTAAAATATGTCTGTTTGATAAGATTAACAATAGTTTGAACAAAATGCCATTTCCTGAGAAATTTTACAATAAGAGCATGGCTAGTAGCTTAACAACATATGATATTTGGCAATACCTCATTTACGATATATTACCCTTGTATTCTGATGGAGAAAACATCTATGGAATAACTTATATAGACACCTACGAAATGTTAAAAGATTGTGAAGATAAATTAGATGAACGTCTATTATCTCTTAAAAACAATTTAGAGGAATACATTAAAGCAAATGATATAACTGTTGGCGATGCGATAATTGTAAAAATATCTCTCAGCCGTTAGCTTTATTCCATATCTATCCCATCAGTCCTTTTGAAACTCTATATCCGTCAGTACTATATCACCCCATAGGTACAAGGCCACACTCTTTTACCTCAAACGGCAAAAAATGTAAACTCCCCAGGATATGAACTGCACCCCAAAAGTTTTGTGTCTAACTTTTGGGGTGCAGTTCAATCCGAAGATACACCGGGGTAATATACAAAATAAGAGAGTAATTTATTTTATAGCCTCTAACAGTTGGTCACAAATACTCTTCATACCACTTACTGAAGGGTGACCATTCTGTTTCTCAATATCGTGAAGTTCAATTAGTTGCACATTATAATGCTTACATATTTCACGGAAAGACTCGTTAATAGGCTCTCTAAGTTCTGAATTCAGGATAGAGTAGATACTTGCTTTTGGGTAGCGTTTCTGAAGCATATCTAAAAGACATGCAAGAGCCGGTCTGAAATTCTTGCAATCATCCTTTGTCCAATCAGAGTATTGATATTCACCTACAGGAGAATTTGCCCAAGCATCGTTTGTACCACCAAAAACAAATATAATATCGGGATTACCCAGACTATCTACTCGGGAAATAAAGTTAGAACGTGATGAATCCATTCTACCATATCCTGTACCACATATGGTAGTACCACCCCATGAATCATTTTTCTCCAACTGGTATCCTTTTGCCTTAATATATAGACTCCACCAGGTTTGATCTACACTGGTCACATCGTTGTTTGCATCCGGATAGAATGTAGAATAGTTACTTGGGATTATTCCTTTGTATGTAGAATAAGAATCGCCCAAAATTGAAACTTTTTTTGTTTGTGCTGAAGCTGCAATAGTAGCAGCAATCATAAGCAAAGTAAATAAAACTTTCTTCATAATGTTTAATTTTTATGAACGCAAATATACATTCAATTATCTAATCAAGTATGCAATTGTATGAATTATTTTTAAGTGCAAAAAATACCACCTTATTATTGTAGATAATAGCAGAAAATACACTACCTTTGTACGTCTATGCCTTGACGGGCAACAGACAGGAAAGTAATTATTATACAAGTTATATAAGTTATTTTTATGGCAAACAACAAAGAAAAACTATTTTCTGAATTTCCACCGGTATCCACAGAACAGTGGTTGGAAAAGGTAACAGAAGACCTTAAAGGTGGCGATTTTGAAAAGAAGTTAGTTTGGAAGACAAACGAAGGTTTCAAAGTTCAGCCTTTCTATCGTGCAAGCGATATTGAGGGTTTGAAGAGTACTGACGCACTTCCGGGTGAATTCCCATACTTGCGTGGTAACAAAAAGAGTGACAATGCTTGGTTGGTACGTCAATCAATCGTAGTAACAGATTTCAAAGAAGCTAACGCAAAAGCAGTAAAACTTACTGAAAAAGGTGTAGATTCTTTCTGTTTCAGAATTAAGGGTAAAGATGTTAACAAAGAGAACATCCTCACTCTTATAAACGGAATCAATCCAGAAGCTATTGAAATCAATTTCTGCACTTGCCAGAAGAAATCTTTGGCTTTGGCAGAGATAGTAATGGCAGAATATGCCGCTAAAAATTACGATGCAGAAAAGGTACAGGGCTCTATCAATTTTGATGCTATCAACTCTATCCTTTCAAAGGGTAAGGAGGTAGAAAATTGGAAAGAGACAGCAAAAGCTCTTATTGAAACTTGCGCTGCTTTCCCAAAATTCCGCCCTATCACAGTTAATGCATTATCATTGAACAATGCAGGTTCATACATCTTCCAGGAATTGGGTTATGCACTTGCTTGGGGTAATGAATATATGAATACTCTCACTGAAATGGGTATTTCTGCCGATGCAGCAGCAAAAGCTATCAAATTCAACTTTGGTATCAGCAGCAACTACTTTATGGAAATTGCAAAATTCCGTGCTGCACGTATGTTGTGGGCAGAAATTGTTAAACAGTATGAACCAAAATGCAACTGCAGCTGCAAGATGATTGCACACGCAGAGACATCTTCATTCAATCTTACTCTGTTTGACAGCTATGTAAACTTGCTCCGTACACAGACAGAATCTATGAGTGCTGCTATAGCAGGTATCCACTCTATGACTGTTACTCCGTTTGACAAGACATACGCTGAACCAGCAGAATTCTCAGAACATTTGGCTCGCAACCAACAGTTACTGCTTAAAGAAGAGTGCCATTTGGATAAGGTTGTAGATCCATCAGCAGGTTCATACTACATTGAAACACTTACCGCATCTATTGCAGAACAGGCATGGAAACTCTTCACAGAGGTTGAAAATGCAGGTGGCATGTTGGAAGCTGCTATTGCAGGTACAGTACAGGACAGCATCAACGCAAGCAACGCTGCTCGTCACGAAGCTGCTGCAAAGCGTCGTGAAATTCTGCTTGGTACAAACCAGTTCCCTAACTTCACAGAACTTGCAGACGGCAAAATGCCATTGGCAAAGAACTGCTGCTGCGAAAACAAAGAAGAGTGCGAACGTCCATATAAGACTTTGAACTTTGATCGTGAAGCAAGCGAATTTGAAGCATTACGCTTACAGACCGAAAACAGCGGTCGCCGTCCAAAGGCATTTATGCTTACTATCGGTAACCTGGCTATGCGTCAGGCTCGCGCTCAGTTCAGCTGCAACTTCTTGGCTTGTGCAGGTTACGAAGTTATAGACAACCTTGGTTTCAAGACTGTAGAAGAGGGTGTTCAGGCTGCAATGGAGGCTAAAGCCGACATTATTGTTCTCTGTTCAAGCGATGATGAATATGCTGAATATGCAGTTCCTGCATTCAAGGCTATTGACGGCAAAGCAATGTTCATCGTAGCTGGTAATCCTGCTTGCACAGAAGAACTTAAGGCTGCAGGCATAGAGAATTTCATCCACGTTCGTTGCAACGTACTTGAAACACTTAAAGAGTATAACGCCAAATTAGGCATAAAATAAGCGAAGCTATGAGAAAAGATTTCAGCAAAGTTGATATTTATGCCGGTTTCCAGAACCAAAACGGTATGGAGTGGCAGAAAAACAATGGTATTGAGGCTAACTGGAAAACTCCTGAATTGATCGACGTTAAGCCTGTATATACCAAAGAAGATTTAGAAGGTATGGAACACCTGAACTACGCTGCCGGTGTAGCTCCATTCTTGCGTGGTCCATATTCAACAATGTATGTAATGCGTCCTTGGACTATCCGTCAGTATGCAGGTTTCTCTACTGCGGAAGAATCAAACGCATTCTATCGTCGTAACCTTGCCAGCGGTCAGAAAGGTTTGTCTGTTGCATTCGACCTTCCAACACACCGCGGTTATAACCCTGATAACGCTCGCGTAGTAGGTGACGTAGGTAAGGCCGGTGTATCTATCTGTTCAGTAGAAAACATGAAGACTCTGTTTGCAGGTATTCCTTTGAACAAGATGTCTGTTTCTATGACTATGAACGGTGCTGTACTTCCTGTTATGGCATTCTATATCACCGCAGCTCTTGAACAGGGTGCAAAACTTGAAGAATTAGCAGGTACTATTCAGAACGATATTTTGAAGGAATTTATGGTTCGTAACACCTATATCTATCCTCCAAAGTTCTCTATGAAGATTATCAGCGACATCTTTGAATACACTTCAAAGAACATGCCTAAGTTCAACAGCATCTCTATTTCAGGTTACCACATGCAGGAAGCAGGTGCTACAGCCGACATTGAATTGGCATACACTCTTGCTGACGGTTGGGAATATCTGCGCGCAGGTGTTAATGCAGGTATCGATATTGATGCTTTTGCACCACGTCTCTCATTCTTCTGGGCTATTGGTACAAACCACTTGATGGAAATTGCAAAGATGCGTGCTGCTCGTCTGCTTTGGGCTAAGATTGTTAAGACATTCAATCCTAAGAATCCTAAATCATTGGCATTGCGTACACACTGTCAGACTTCAGGTTGGTCATTGACAGAACAGGATCCATTCAACAACGTAGGTCGTACCTGTATTGAAGCTATGGCTGCTGCTCTTGGTCACACACAGTCACTGCACACCAATGCTCTTGACGAAGCTATTGCTCTGCCAACAGACTTCAGCGCTCGTATTGCTCGTAACACTCAGATCTATATTCAGGAAGAGACAAGCGTATGCAAGAACGTTGACCCATGGGCAGGTTCTTACTACATTGAATCTCTGACTAACGAAATTGCTCACAAGGCTTGGGAACACATCATGGAAATTGAAAAACTTGGTGGTATGGCTAAGGCTATTGAATCAGGTATTCCAAAGATGCGTATCGAAGAGGCTGCTGCTCGTACACAGGCTCGTATTGACTCAGGTACTCAGACTATCGTTGGTACAAACAAATATCGTTTGGAAAAAGAAGATCCAATCGACATTTTGGAAATCGACAACACAGCTGTACGCGAAGAACAGATTGCAAAACTGAACGAATTGCGTGCTAACCGTGACGAAGCTGCTGTTCAGAAGGCATTGGATGCTATCACCGCTTGTGTAGAATCAGGCGAAGGCAACCTGCTTGAACTTGCAGTAGAAGCAGCTAAACTGCGTGCTTCACTTGGTGAAATTTCAGATGCTTGCGAAAAGGTAGTAGGCAGATACAAAGCAATAATCAGAACTATTTCAGGCGTGTATTCATCAGAAAGCAAGAAAGACGCAGACTTTGAGAAAGCTTGCGCTGAAACAGACCGTTTTGCAAAGAACGAAGGACGTCGTCCAAGAATTATGATTGCAAAGATGGGTCAGGACGGTCACGACCGTGGTGCTAAAGTTGTAGCAACAGGTTTTGCAGACTGTGGTTTTGACGTTGATATGGGTCCATTGTTCCAGACTCCTGCAGAAGCTGCTCGCGATGCAGTAGAAAACGATGTTCACGTACTTGGCGTTTCTTCACTTGCTGCAGGTCACAAGACTTTGGTTCCTCAGGTAATTGAAGAACTGAAGAAACTTGGCCGCGAAGATATTCTTGTAATCGTGGGTGGTGTTATTCCTGCACAGGATTACGACTATCTGTATCAGGCAGGTGCTGCTGCAATATTTGGTCCTGGTACCAGTGTTGCTAAATCGGCTTGTGAAATTATGAATTTGCTTAATGCAGAATAATAGTTTATACAACAGATAACATTAACGGCTGGAATGAAATGTTCCAGCCGTTAGTTTTTTATAGAGATTTGTATTATTTACTATATGTGATAAAAGAGTACGCCGGAGTATCTTCCGGTGTAAAATCCTCTTGTGCAACCACACGCCATTCATCTGAAATTTCAGGGAAATAAGCATCAGCATTTGCAGGTACATCGTGTACAAGCGTAACTTCCAGCCTATCTGCTATTGGCATGGTCTGTCTGTAAATCTCTGCCCCGCCTATTACAAAAACCTGTTCATCTGCACCCACAGCAGCCAATGCATCTTCTATAGACACAAATGTCTCTGTTCCAGGAAACTGTGCATTAACATCTCTTGTAAGAACCATATTTCTCCTGTTTGGCAATGCACCCTTTGGTAATGAAAGGAATGTCTTTCTACCCATCAGGACAGTATGTCCTGTTGTCAGGGCCTTAAAACGCTTTAAATCGGCAGAGATTCTATACAATAGTTCGTTTTTATAACCTATTGCACCATTCTCTGCTATAGCTACAATAATCGTAATCATACAGCTACAACACCTTTAATATGTGGATGCGGATCGTAATCTACAAGTTCAAAATCTTCATATTTGAAATCGAAGATACTCTTTACATCGGGGTTAATCTTCATCTTTGGTAACGGACGAGGCTCTCTGGTAAGCTGCAGTTTAGCCTGTTCCAAATGGTTTGTATAGAGATGAGTATCGCCTGTTGTATGGATAAATTCTCCCGGTTTCAAGCCAGTTACCTGAGCCATCATCATCAACAGTAATGCGTATGACGCTATATTAAAAGGTACTCCAAGGAAACTATCTGCACTGCGCTGATAGAGCTGCAGGCTTAATTTACCATCTGCCACATAGAACTGGAAGAAAGCATGACAAGGAGGCAGATTCATATTCTTCAAATCGGCCACATTCCATGCGCTAACTATAATTCTACGAGAATCGGGATTATTCTTAA
>JAGCKJ010000170.1 GCA_017647575.1 Bacteroidaceae bacterium
AAAGCTCCCAAACTTGGGTACGGGTCAGGATTCGCCCTAGGTCACAGCCGGTAATTAACCAGTTAACTAATGCTCTAAAAGGAAAGACCCCAACCGATGGGATTCGGTCAGGGTCAAGAGGTAGTTACTGAAGATATATGCTATTTATAGTTGCGACAGTGTTAATACTTCCAGTTCGTACCGTACCGATGGCGACATAATATTCACCATTAAGAGCGGAAATATCAATTGTGATAAGCTGTGAACCAGTACCAACTTTATCCTGATACTGTGCTGCAGCAGACGGATAAACAACAGTTGTTGAGGCAACACTAGAAAGTATATAAAGTCCGTTACCTGCGTCTGCGTTTGCGTTCCATGAATATACATCACAGGTCAGTGTACTATATTCGGTTAGGTCAACTTTAGCATCATGATAAGTAATACTTGAATGAGATGTTCCCTGTGTAATCGTAAATTTATCATTAGCAAAACTAATTGAGGTTGCGGCTGTTGCAGTATGGCTTGAGGTATCTTTCCATGCGATATTTGTCCACCCGCCCGTGTCACCCGCTTTATATATGTAATTACGGAATGACATTTCAATATCATAATTTCCAGGGTAATTAACGACCACCTGTTCAGTTGCGGTTTCATTTCCTAATGTTGCTTCTACTGTCCAAGGTGTAGCATTAAAGTCTGCTCTCTTAATAATGAAATAATAGTCATCAAAAGTATCGTCGGCAACATGTTCTAGTCCAGAGAAAGATTCTGTAACTGTACCTTTAGAAATCGTAACGATTGAATCAGCAGGGGCGAGTACATGAATAACACCATCTGTTAATTCGATGATAGGGGTAGACCCGCTACCACCTAAAGTTATAGGATTACCGAATATACTCATGCTGTTACCTCCGTCACAGTACACTGAATCGTCATTGTAGACGGTGTTGCACCTAAAGCGTATGCTGTTAGTGTTCCATTATTGTTATTAATTCCTAATGCTGTTACACCTGCATTGATAAGGGTGTTAAGCTGTGTTTCAGTTGGTTGTAAATCTATTTTACTATTTGCTGTTATTGTTGCCCCGCTTATAGTTACAGTCTGATAATACGGATTTGACCCGCTCCAAGAAGATGAAAGTGTTATTGAACCTTTTTCATTTGACTGAATCGTTTTCCATGATGACCAACTACCACCTGACATAGTTCGAGTCATAGGGGTATAACTTGCTGAAAGTGGATAAGCTATTTGCGTTGCCGTATTTATGCCGTTACCACTACTGACTATTAACCACCATGTATTATTATTGGGGAGATTAGTAATATTACCTGCTGGGTCAAATATGGCAAGTCCTGTAATGAAGTCATTAAGGTTACTAATGGGGTTGACATTTGCCTGAGTTCCATCTAATGAAAGTTTGCTTGTATCAGACGGGTGAACATGGTCACTTCTAGAATAAGTTGCAAGCTGACCTGCTGAAGCTGTTCCGTTCATAAGTGGCGGGGTATCACTGGGGATTGCTCCACCTGAAGCCTGTTCAGCAATTTCGATTGCTTCTTCGGCGGTTTCCAGTGCTTCATTAGCCGTTGTTATTGCAGTCTGAGCATTAGTGTTTGCCTGAGCAACTGAAGTTTGTAAAGTTGTAATATCTGCCTGAGACGCTCTTGAGGTATCAGTCGGGTGAACATGGTCACTTCTAGAATAAGTTGCAAGCTGACCTGCTGATGCTGTTCCGTCCATAAGGGGCGGGGTATCGCTAGGAAGTGCTCCACCTGTAGCCTGTTCAGCAATTTCTATTGCCTGTTCTGCGGTTGTTATTGCCTCATTCGCAGTTGTAATAGCAGACTGAGCATTTGTAGTTGCCTGATGTGCGAGGTCAATGGCTTCGTCTGCGGTTGTCGTTGCGGTCTGTGCTGATGAAATTGCTTCATCAACATCTGCTTGTGCTGTTTCCATGCTAGGAATTAACCCCGCAAACTTTTTAACCTGCTCAAGTATCCAGTCTAAATTTAGTTCGTGTAGATTTGAATAAGGGAATTTATATGACATTGAAACATCTTCCTTTCATTAATAAACCATCAAACAAAATCTGTTTTTAAATGAATCAGAAATATATTTGTATATATCCAGTCTTTTGACCACATCAAGTTCCTGATTTAACATCTCCTGTGAAGTGGTAACGCCGATATTACCTTTTATATTACTGCTTCTTGAAGTGCTTAGTGTACTATTTCCACTGGTTGAGGCTATGCCCGAGTCCTGAAACTGGTCTACAAAAGCACCTGAGTTATATCCTGTAACTTTATGGGTATCGGTGTTACTTGCGTTTGCTGTACTTACCCCCGTGTCAGTCTGTGTGATTGTTTCAGTTCTGTTATAGTTTTCAATCGGGTTATAGTCTTTATTAACTGCGTTCAATATTCTTTCCCATATTGGCAATTCTCTAGTTGACCATACACCGATAAGTTCTTTTATCCATTCAGGATTCGGGTACATAATTTCGAGTTCAGCATTATCGAAAAGGATAGAATCAACGGCGATTTGCGGGTCTACACCTTCAGGCAATACCAAATTCTCAAAAATAGTATCATCATATTTATACAGACCCAGAACTGACAATGTTGCCGTCATTATTCCACCTTCTTTCCACTTTTATATTTACATTAGGGAACATATGATTAACTTTGTTAATATCATCGGTCAAACGCTCAATCCAACCATCAATTAGACTTTCTGTTTCTATATCGTTTCGAGTTACTTCAACTTCTGACATTCTTTCCCGCTTTTCGGTGTTAGTGGTTGGAATACCAACTTTACAACAAAATTCATTTTCTATTCTTCGCATATCCTGAAGCAAATCAGAAGCAATATAGTTACCTGAAAGATTCTGCTGGAACACTTCCCAGTTAGCAGACCCATCTTCGTTCCGTAAATCTTTATCAACAACAACAGCGGGGTCGCCTTCTGCAATTTTGTCATAAAGTTTTTTTACCGCATTAGCTGTAGCCTGATTCTTAACTGTAAAGAGATAAGACAATTTACTATTGAACAGATTACTTTCAAGGTCTGCTGACAACATAGCCATTTTAACAGCATAATAGTCGATTATATCCAGTACCCCAGTATAATTAGGATTTATCTTTAGTACAACACAATCCTCATTTATAGTTTTATATCTGGTATTCGGGAGAAGGGGATTTGTTATCACTACTTGTCGGGGTTGGTAATATAGATTATAACCGAATATTCCACATCTCTGGGGAATTACACCGAAACCATCTGTGCCTGAATCAAATACACATATATATCCTATTCCGTAAAGTATATACTGAAAGTAATCTTTATTCCAGAGTTCTGGCAAAGACCATTTAAACGCAGATAGAAGTTTTTGAAACAGATATTTTCTGAAGTATAACGCTGTTATATTGTTTATCCCTTTTATTGGCGGGAGTATTGCAGATTCAAGAACATTATTTATCTCTGACATAGATAAATCTGAATTATAATTCATATTGTATTGGTATCATTCCTTTCCTTTAGTTTGAATAATAACCAAATAGGTATATTACGGGTTGGGGTTGGGGGGGTCGGGGGTACATCTGACAAAGTATTATACCAGTACTGGCACGCTATAGTTCTATTATTATCCCATGTTCCTCGTTCATAGTTATGAAACCATGCTCGAGCCGCAAATTCAAAGCTGTATGCGGGGTAGGTCATTAATTTATAGTTAGCATAACTTATCTGATAGTTATAGTTAGGATTAGGAAAATACTGTCCTGATGAAACTGCGGTATCATCTAGGAAGTTTAATTGTGCAGTACCATCATTTTGACTTCCGATTCTGTCAGAAAAGTTTGGTCCATACCCTGAATATCCTATACCACCATCAATATACTTACTTGCACTATCCCATTGGCAAAGACCGTAAGCGTGTGCGTTCTGATAATATATGCGGGGGTCTCCTACTGGTAGAAGTATATCGCTTTGCCACCGCCAAGGGTTATATGCTGATTCGCTCTGCACATTACCCCACATACCGCAGAAAGCTAACAAAGACCAACCTCGAGCAGAAAGTATATTCCATGCCATAACAGCATTATCATATGCTTCAGTTGATTCTTTTGCATATCCCCCAGTATTTTTACAATGCCATGCCATAATTATTCCTCATAAAAGAAACCGCCTTCAAGGTATGCCCGAATTGCTGACTTTTCCCTATCAGTGCAAGTTATAACTACATCAGCATCTGAACACATTATAAAACCTCTAAGGGTGTTTATCTGTCTGATTTGGCAAAGGGGTCTGCCCCTATGCCCGAAATCTTCAGGGGCAAGTTGTGCAAACCTTCCAGAAAGTGTTAGGGTTTGGGTATCGAATAAAGTGTAAGACCCTTGTTGCCCTATAATTTCTGCGGTTGCTTTAGAAGCTAGAGCAGATGAAAGTATATTACTGAAAGTTTGCTTTGCACCTTGTGCGATTGCTTCTGTATTACCCGCTCTAAGGTTAGCAATAAAACTTTTTCCTTTTTCAACTACATTTTCATACCACTTGCCTGACCCAGATGTTAACTGTCCTATTGCACTTGCACCCGCCATTATTGCGGTTGATTTAGTGCCAATATTCATAAAGTCAACATTAACAGAAGCTGTCGGGATTGGAACAGCTAAAGAAGTTTCAACTGTTCTCAGAGGGTTATTCTTTCCGTTAACTGCAAAAGTTGCGATTGCCTTGCCAGTACAAATATCAACATCGGTATAAATGTCAAGGGTGTTCCAGTTGCAAAGTGCCGTCGAATCAAGGTCAAAAGTTCCAAAGGGGTAATATCTTAGAGTATAGTAACTGTATGGATTAAGATTCAGGTATGCACCCCTTGAAGCTGATTCAGGGTGTTTCGG
>JAGCKJ010000026.1 GCA_017647575.1 Bacteroidaceae bacterium
GAAATGGCTGCCAAAATTATGGATGAATATCTGAATACTCCATTTGAAGGCGGACGCCATCAGGACCGAGTAAATGGTATTCCATTAAAGTAATCCAAACAGATATAAATCATTAAGGCGCTGAATTAAATTCAACGCCTTTTTTTGATAGGATCTATAGTATCCCAATTGTATATACTTTATTTATGTTCCATGTAGTAGTTGTATGCAGCCTTCATATTTTCGCGTACTGCATTGCTGCTTATTGTAGAGCCTGTAACGCCATCTACTGTGGCATAATCCTTGAATTTTATATTTCTGAATTTTGGAAGCATCTTATTTTTTACACTTTCAAAGAAACGCGGAGTTTCGCGGTTTGGTAAAGCTTCAACATTTAAAATAACATCCTTCTTTACAGTAACTTTAACTGGGGTATTGCCATGGAATCCCCTTGCATTGCAGATTGTTTCTGTACTGATTGTGTAGGTTTTTCCTTTCTTGGACATAACTCCATCATTAAAATCCTTTCCATTACAAGCAATAGTAGATAGCGCAATTGTAGCTAAAAGCAGTATTTTTTTCATAACTTTAATTTATTGTTTATTTTTTGCGAAGTTATATGTTTTTACTGTACAAAACAAAAATCTTTTAGTTTGTGCCTTAATACTTTTTGTTGATGTAGAAAGTACCAAAAAGAGGAGTTGTTGTTGCAACTCCTCTTTAAAATGTTAGTGAAACTGTAGTCTATTTTTTCAGTTCAACTGCTGCTTTTTCAATACCTAAACATTGTTTGTAGTTTTCAATGTATTTATTGAAACCTTCAACCTCTTCAGGAGTTGGAGCTATTTCAGTTCCTGTGTTGCCTGCAAATACAGCTTCGTCAAGGAAATCTGCAAGTGACTGGTTTTTGCTATTGTTTACCAGATAAGATGCAAGAATTGCCATACCCCAAGGTCCGCCTTCGCCTGCTGTTTTCATACAGGAAATAGGTGAATTTAGTGCTGCTGCAAGTATCTTTTGGCCTACAACAGGTGTTCTGAACAGACCACCATGTCCGGTTATGCGATCTACCTTAATCTTCTCTTCGTTAAAGAGAATATCATTACCAATCTTAAGCACACCTATAGCACCGCTTATAATAGCGCGCATAAAGTTTGACAGATTGAAGTTGTCAGTAGCTGAACGTACAAACAGAGGACGACCATCGGCAAAGCCCGTTACAGGTTCGCCCGATACGTAGTTGTAACTGATAATGCCACCGCAGTCTGTATCTGCTTTCAATGCAGCATTGAACAGGTTGCTGAATATCTGATTCATGTCAACAGGTAAACCTGAAATTTCAAGGAACTCTTTGAATAGTCCTATCCATGAATTGAGATCGGATGTGCAGTTGTTGCAGTGTACCATTGCAACAGGACTTCCGTCTGGTGTTGTTACAATGTCAATAACTTCATGAGGCTGGCTAAGATCTTTCTCAAGAACAATCATTGAGAATGATGATGTACCTGCCGATACGTTACCTGTACGTGGACGTACTGCATTTGTTGCAACCATACCAGTGCCGGCATCGCCTTCAGGAGGACAGAATGCTGCACCTGCCTTTAGATTACCCGATGGGTCTAACAGTTTGGCACCCTCTTCTGTCAGACATCCTGCATCCATACCTGCATCCAATGATTCAGGAAGTATGTCGATAAGTTTCCAGCTGAATCCTTTTGGAGCAATCAGCTTGTCGAACTTTTCTACCATAGTAGCATTGTAGCTCTTTGTGGCAGGATCAACAGGAATCATACCTGATGCATCGCCTACACCTAAAACTTTCTTGCCTGTTAACTTCCAATGGATGTAACCTGCAAGAGTTGTCAGGTAGTCTATATCCTTTACATGATCTTCTCCGTCAAGAATAGCCTGATACAGGTGGGATATGCTCCAGCGTAGCGGTACATTGAATACAAACAGATCTGATAGTTCTGCTGCAGCCTGTCCTGTATTGGTATTACGCCATGTACGGAATGGTGCCAATATTTCACCCTCTTTATTGAAAGGCATATAACCATGCATCATTGCGCTGATACCTACAGATGCCAGATTCTCTATTTCAATGCCATACTGCTCTTTTACATTGTTACGAAGTTCGCTGTAACAATCCTGCAAACCATTCCAGATGCTATCAATGCTGTAGGTCCACAGACCATTTTCCAGCTGATTTTCCCAGGTATGGCTGCCCTGAGCTATAGGCTTGTATTCAGGGTCAATAAGTACAGCCTTGATTCTTGTTGAACCAAACTCTATACCAAGAATAGCCTGACCAGCCTCTATAACTGATTTAGGGTTGTATGCCATATTACTTTAGAGCTTTATTTAGCATGTAATAAACTTCGTTGTTGCGGAGCTGCTGTTTGAAACCGCTGATAGTGGTGTTCTTGTCTATAGCAATGAACTCTATATCGCACATTTCTGCAAAGTCTTCCCAGTATTCAGCTGTGATGTCGTATGAGAATGCGCTGTGGTGTGTACCACCTGCCAGAATCCATGCACCGGCACCAATTTCGAATGTTGGCTGTGGAACCCACAGAGCAGATGCTACAGGCAGTTTTGGCATTGGTTTTGGTTCAATACAATCTACTTCGCTTGTGATAAGACGGAAGCGGTTGCCTAGATCTACAACAGTCGCTTTAATACCAAAGCCTGTCTTTGAAGTAAATACCAAACGTGCTGTCTGCTGTTTGCGGATACCAATACCTAAGAAGTGTACCTCCAACTTTGGCTTGTCTGTAGCAATAAGAGGACAGATTTCAAGCATGTGGCTCTGCAGGCTTGATGTGCAGTCTGCAGCAAAGTTCAGAGTGTAGTCTTCAAGGAATGAACAACCCTTTTCAAGACCCTGGTTCATAATCCATAGTGTGCGGCATAGACAAGCTGTCTTCCAGTCACCCTCTGCACCAAAACCATAACCTTCTGCCATCAGACGCTGTGA
>JAGCKJ010000027.1 GCA_017647575.1 Bacteroidaceae bacterium
ACCCCACACTTTACCAGTGGAAAGTATTTCTACTTTATCGGCTTCTGATCCTGCTTGAATACCTGTCATTCCCGAAATATAAAGTTCTCTATAATTGCTACCATCATTGCCAAACTCAGTCAATGCGATTTGCAAGGCATCCATCGCAGAAGCACTTGTTAATGCTGATTGATCTGTCAATTTGTAGGAGCCACCAAACAATGTTCCACTAATAGATACATTAAGTTGATTGCCATACAATGCTGTCGCATTACTGCGTCCATTGGCTAATATTGTCCCTGAGATTACGAGGGCATCTTCTTCTGTATTACCATATGTTTTTGTTGCCGCATAAATACCATAGGCTGTTCCAGTGCCGGAAGTATTGTATCCCGTGCTTTTCACGGTTCCAGAGAAAACTGTTCCAACACGCAAATATCCTGTATAGATCCCATACGCAGTACTGCTGTCTGTTACTGAAATATTACCGCTGAAAGCTTTGTCAATTCCAAAAGTCGTTAGTTTCACACCGTAATCAACACTGGAAATATCACCGCTATAGCTCCCGCCTATAAATAAAGAACCACTAATACCATACGCCGTTCCTGAAGTCGTAGAAACCTTAATATCGCCAGAGAAATCACCATTAACGGTTATAGACCCATTCAATCCATAAGCTGCTCCAGATTGTGAAGATGCCTCAACATTACCAGCAAAGTCTCCGTCCACAGTCAACTTCTTAGCATAAACAGCTGTTGCATTTGCGGTATTCGTGCCGATCGCCTTGAATGTGCCATCTTCGGTAACATTCCCTTGTATTTCAAAAGATGTGCCAGAGTAAAGTCCATATGCTTCTCTGGTATAGCTTGTGCTGCTATTGGGATAACTGGCGTTCGATGATACTGAAATGCTTCCTGAATAATTCCCTTCAATAACACCTTGAGATGCAAAAATACCATATACACTGAAATAACTTTGATTGCCTCCAGAGCCTGTTACTCCGATGTCACCAGAGTAATTGCCTTTTACGATAAACTCAGGAGTATACACTCCAGCTATTCTTGTAGAATGATTGCTACTCTCGCCATCTGCTGCATAAAGAAAATAATGCGGTGAGGCAGAAACTGTAATTTTACTGGCAAAGTCCTTGTCTACATATATGCCTGTTGTAGCCTTTATGCCATATGTATCGCCCGCATAATAAGCATTGTTCGTAGATTTTATTTCGCCAGCCATATTACCCGCTACGGATAATTTTTTAGCACTAATCCCACGCAAAAAACCGTCTTGAGAACTATTGGAATAATAATTTAAGGTAGTGGTCAACTTACTTGTAAAATCTCCACCTATCGTGATATCATCTGTGACACTTATACCACGAACCGTAGTTCCCACTGAGGTTGTTGTTATCGTCCCAGCCATGTCTGATGATACAGCAAGGCTGTTCCCACAAATTCCATATCCAACACCCGTATACGAGGATGTCGTTGTGGTATTCAAAGTCCCACTGAATCCCGCAGCAAAATCCAAATTTGTACCATAAAGAGCATAGGCAGAAGATGTACCACGAGCCGTTACATCCCAATTAAATTCTTCACTGATACTGTTGCCACCATAAATACCATACGCCGTTGACCCGGTAGCTGTTATTGTCAAATGAGAATCACTACCACCGTTTTCAAAATTCAAATCCTTAAGGTAAAGACCATAGGCAGTTCCATTGCCATTCGCTGTTATATTTAATGCCTTGTTACCAAGTATCAATTTGCCGGAGTTCGTTCCAAAATCCACTCCATAAGCCATACTGCTGGAATACAGCGAAATATCTCCGGAAAGTGACAGTATTTTGTTATTTCCCCGTATCCTTAAGGCATATTGATCTGTCGCTCGTTTGTCAGAAGTACCAACTTTTAATGACCCATTCTCGGAGATTGATACATTTTCTTTCAGCCTCAAAGCTCCTGTCTGTGCAGTGTCTATGACAGTTCCGTTCTGATAAGCAGGTTCGATAATATTCCCGGTTGCATTTCCAACATTCAAAACCAGATGATCAACATTTGTTCCTTCAACCACAGACAAGTGAATGTTCTGACCGTTGATTGTAACATCCTCGCCATTTACAGTAATTGTAGAAGTTTCACCGTCAATAGTAAATTCTTTGCCAATCATACTGCTTAAATCAGCAGATGCGATAAGCAAGTATTGACCAATTTGCATATCCGCCAAATTCAAAGAATAATTGGTGGTATCATCATCCAAAGCTTGTACATCGGCAGTTTGAATCATTGCGGAAGTGTCTGCTTTACCATTTATGGTAAAAAGGATTTTCAATGTTCCGGATGAATAGACATCGCCGTAAATATGTCCGCCATTGTTGACTGTTAAAATATTATCTCCAGCACCAAGATCAACATAACCCCACACT
>JAGCKJ010000171.1 GCA_017647575.1 Bacteroidaceae bacterium
CAGGGCAACGCTGTGAACAGCATAAATGTCATCGGCGGTACCTTCAACGACAACATCAACGAGCAGTTCTGGGCACACGAGGTTGACATCGAGGATGCCAATGGCAACCTGGGCGTCATCGTTGATAACGGCGATGGCACCTGGACAGTATCTTACTGCGATCCGATTGGCGGTAGCTATAAGGAAGATATTGAACCAGCAGAAGGTTCTATTGCATATCTTAATTCCTGTCCTGATATTGTTTATGACGCATTGTGGCTTCCTTTTGTCCATGCAAGAGCAGGCGACATGATCACAATTTTAAAAGATATAGAACAGTATAGTAATTATAGTAGTATAGATGAAACCTCGTTCGGTTTTGGTACTTTAACCGTTGATTTAAATGGTTGTAAAATCAATTCCACCGGTAGTGTTTTGCCTTCAAATATGTTGCAAGGCCAGAGATTGGTAATTAAAGATTTTGTCGGTAATTCAGAGATAATCTGTACCGGATCAGAGCCTATCCTTGCAACTTGGGGCTCTTGGAACTGTTCAGGTGAACTTGTTGTAGGGGGCGGTAGTTATATCGGAGGTGAAACCAATATTGTTATACGCGAATGCGGTGGCAAGATAAGAATATATGACGGCTCATTTGTTTCAACCGGTGCCCTTATAGAAAACAACTATGACACCAATATAGGTCCTGCTGTTATGGCTACGAGCAATAACGGTGAAATCGAAGTCTTTGGCGGTAATTTTACCGGACGTATTATCTTAAATAATGGTTATGGCAGAATTATTATAAGAGGTGGTTGTTTTAACCTTTTTGAAGTTGTTGATAAAAACGACTGGGCAGATGATTCTATTGTAATCTACGGCGGTACATTCGATTCTGACCCGTCTGCGTATGTCGCGAACGGTTATGTTGCAACACAAAACAGTGACGGTATGTGGGTTGTAGCTGAAGGATCAGGTGAAATACCTGAAGATACAGAACCTGATTTTATAAATGGTGTCAGGGAACAGTATTCATGGAATGTCCCGAAAGTAAATCCCGAAAATCCTGTAATTAATTTTGACGGTGTTGTTGATCTTGAAGGCGAATGGAAAGGTGCACAATGTGTATCCATCGATATGTCTGAAGACAGTACAACATATCAGGAAATTACGGTTTGGCCGCAGGGCGTGTGGAGCGGTGACTTTAAAGTCGGTTCTTACGAACATCTTGATCCCAAATGGCGAATGACCATTGATACCTATTTCCTTTGGGACGAAGCAGGCCTTTATATTGCAACAAAATGCGATGACAGCAAAGTATTCAAAGGTCTTTATTCTGCTGATGAATATATGAATTATCTTTCTGGTAGAGCTGATTATTACGATGGTAATTTAGGTAATCATTTGGAATTGATGATTACTTGCATAAATTCATCAGATGCTTATATTAATGATTTGGGTGGACATTGGCCTAATTTCTTTATGGGAACCACAAATGCGGGAGAAGCTTGCTGGCAAGCCGATGACACCGCAACAGACTCAGCAGATCCTAATCCTAATGAAATTACCCAAAAGTTCAAGCATGGTCAGATGGCTACTACAATTCCAGATGCTGATGGAAACTATTCTTTCAGTCAGGAGATTTTCATTCCTTGGGAATATATCAATCAGGATATAGACAGTGATGGTAAAACAGTAACTGTAGGTAACGTAGGCACTGCCGGAACAACTTACACAGCAGGTTTGATCTATTCTGTACGTTC
>JAGCKJ010000172.1 GCA_017647575.1 Bacteroidaceae bacterium
CACATAAGGCGATTCTGAAACCATAGATTCATCCAGCTGAATCTTACCTACAGTCTTGAACTTAATCACAGGTTCTGCAGGTTTTTCCATCTTTATTTCTGTCTCTTCTGACACACTCTCAGTTTTAGGCTTGGCATCGGCAGATTTCTGCTTAGGACGCATCTTTTTCATTGCCTCCTCCTTTCTGACCTTATCCTGACTAAACTCCACCACCAAAAGATTCTCCTGTTCGTCAGAGAGTTTATAGTTTGGATTATCTACAGGGACATCCTCAAAGCCCTTCTTTTGCAGGAAATCAAATATTGTCTTGACCCCCACATTCAATTCTCTTGCTATTTTTCCTATTCTTATTGCCATCTATAAGAAACTTTTATAATCAACCGTTAATTATCTCAAGAATCCCTGGAATTCTTCTTCATCTGCAAACTCTGAAGCAAGTATTGACAAAATTTCGTCAATCTGTTCTTCTTCAAGATCTGCACTCTCTAACAATATCTCACGTGGAGCACGCAATACCATCTTGGCTGTATCCAGACCTGCATCATGCAAAGCATCAACAATCCAGTCTTCGATATCGCCACGGAAATCATCCAGATAAACATCCTCTTCCGGAGCTTCGTCAAGCTGACGGAATACGTCAATTGTATATCCTGTAAGCATGCTTGCAAGTTTAATATTCAAACCGTTCTTACCAATTGCAAGTGATACCTGATCCTGACGCAGATATACTTCTGCACGCTTCTCTTCTTCTATGATATTCAGTTCTGAAATTCTTGCAGGGCTAAGCGCACGCTTGATAAACAGTTCCAGATTTGATGTATAGTTAATAACATCTATATTCTCATTGCGCAATTCACGAACAATACCGTGAATACGTGAACCCTTAACACCCACGCAAGCACCTACCGGATCAATACGGTCATCGTAAGATTCTACAGCAATTTTTGCTCTTTCGCCCGGGATACGTGCTATTCTCTTAATAGTAATCAGGCCATCGTTGATTTCAGGAACCTCCTGCTCAAACAATCTCTGCAGGAAGACAGGTGATGTACGGCTTAACAATATCTTTGGATTATTTACATTCTCCACTTTGTCTATAACTGCACGTACTGATTCACCCTTACGGAAGAAGTCAGATGGTATCTGCTCTGATTTTGGCAACAACAGTTCATTACCCTCTTCATCAAGCAGCAGAACCTCCTTTTTCCACACCTGATAAACTTCAGCAATAATGATGGTACCAACCTTCTCTATATACTTGTTATACAAGCTATCCTTTTCAAGTTCCAGAATCTTTGAAGCCAATGTCTGACGCAGAGTCAAAATAGCTCTACGACCAAACAGAGCAAAGTCAACAGGTTCTGTCACCTCTTCTCCCACCTCAAAATCAGGGTCTATCTGAGCAGCCTCTGTAAGTGAAATCTGAGTGTTTGAATCTTCAACTTCACCATCTTCAACTACTACGCGGGTACGCTGAATTTCACAGTCACCCTTGTCAGGATTCACAATGACTGAATAATTTTCATCAGTTCCGAACATCTTTGAAATAACATTACGGAAGCTCTCTTCCAGAACACTAACCAATGTAGCACGGTCTATGTTCTTCTGCTCTTTGAATTCCTGGAATGTCTCAATCAATGAGATCACCTCTACTTTCTTAGCCATAATTACTTTAAGCTTATTACGTATTTTGTATATTTAATTTCATCATATTTGAAAGGCATCTCCACCTCCACAGCTTTTGGACGTTTTGATCCCTCTACCTTCTGCTTCACTTCAGTGAGTAAAACAAAACCATTTTCATCGGCACTTTTCAATACGCCTTTCAGTTTTGTGCCACTCTTTGGAAGCACTTCCACTTCGCTACCCACATGGTTCACATACTGTTGCAGCACCTTAAAAGGCTGTCCTATGCCGGCTGAACCCACCTCCAGTTCATAATCTTCTATTTCTCTGTCAAAGTTAGATTCTATATGTCTGCTCAACTCTACACAATCGTCTATCCAGACACCTTCCGGATGATCTATCTCAACCAGAATTCTGTTATCTGCACTTACATCGGCATCAACCAGAAAATAACCCTCTTTGGCCTCCAGCCACTTTGTTACCAATTCACGAACTTGAAGTTTGTCAATCATAAATTCTATTTTAATAACGAAAAAAGAGGCTCTGCAGCCCCTCAACACATCATCTATTCTGATGCAAAGGTAAGTATATTATATCACACCTACAAATTTTTAACAAAAAAAGAGAAAAGAGGCCACCTAATATCCAACCAGGCAACCTCCTTCCCACAAAAAACTCAACTCTATTATTGTTCTACACCTACATATACATTCGATGATTCCGTAACACGTCCCATATTGCCACCTCCAAACAGATTTCCGTTTATAGTGCCTCCTGTTATCCTAACATCTGTAGAACCTTCAATATTCGACTCATTACCACCACCATATACAGTACCGTTTATTGTGGTCTCATCGCTTGGCATTATTACCTGAGTAGCACCTACCACATCGGCCTGATTTCCGCCACCAAACAGATTACCACCTATAACTGAAGTTCCTTTAACGGTAATCGCAACTTTTCCCTCTACCTTACCCATCAATGACATATCAGTTGTAGTATATAGCTTTTTAGCCTCATTGCTGGCAGGTACATTCATATTGGCCGCCTTCTGCCAGGTAAATGTCTCATATTCTGTTGCACCAAACGGGGTGATAACTCCCAGTTCAAACAGATAGGTTGAATAGTTCGGTTGGCTTTCGGTTGCCACATCGGCATTTATCATTTTACCTGTGTAACCTGCACCAAAAGCATTACCGTTTACTATTGTATTATCCAGTACTGATGTCACATTGCCCGATACATATCCCTGGCGACCACCGCCATAGAAATCTCTGTCGATTATACAATCCTTCAGGGTATTCTTAACTTCACGCACTGTAGCAAGTGACAGCGTCGCATAATCCACAAAGAATCGGCTTACCAGATTTCCATTTCCACCGGCAGCAAAGAAGTATTCAAATCCGTAGTCAATAGCCACACCATAACTGCCATCATAATGCAAACGGCGACCTACATAATTTGCAAAGCTTGCAGGATAACGCAGGTCATCAGAGATACTTACCTCCACTTTATGCACAGCATCATATACCGTCTTTCTGGAAAGTGATGTACCTCCATAACCTCCACCATAGTAGTTACCAAAGTGTGTACCCCGGGCATTGGTCTCTACTGATGTATTCTCATTCATATCACCCACCTTTGGACCACCTACATAATAAGCTATCCAGCTGTTATTTGCAGTCACGTTGATCTTTCCTGAAACTATTCTGTTTGCATCAGAACCTCCACCATAGAATTCATCTATTACTGTTCGGTTTATTCTTGCAGTTACATCGCCGTTAACCGGTGCCATATATGCGCCCAGGAAGTTATGAATATAGCCACCATTACTCCAGAAACGCACATTTCCTGCAGTTTGTGGATAATCGGTAGCACCTGCGCGTCCTGTCATATAGCACTCCACTATTTCGCCACCGCTTACATTGACAGGCATCAGGTATGTAGTAAAGTTCTTCTCTTCATGATTACCCGGATGGAACTTCTCTACATATACATTTCCACCCATTCTGATATATCCGTTATTATTTGTACGCAAATCCTTTTCTCCATCATAGTTACTAATAATGGATTTATATATACCACCATTGATAATCCATGGTGACATCCAGTTACCATTTTTCTCTGACGGATTGATTTCAGCCTCTGTATGCAGTCCTAAATAGGTTTCTGTGGTTTCATACCAACCCTTTGTATGCCAAATACCTATACCCGGGAATGCAGAACTGCCGCTAACACGAGCTGCCATTCCTATACCCGGAGCAGTTATAAAGTCCCAACGCAGAGGCGGTGTAGTAGTTCTGCTGGACTGATCCGGATTTGATGTATATGTGTAACAACAATAATCCGGCTCCTGATCATTATTCTTATCTATGGACATCATAGTAACAGCCTTTGTATATGCATCGGCAAACGAATTACCCGGGATCATATCATTCAGATGGTAGTTACCAACCAGAACCACAGCCTGATCGGCAGGAATTTCATTATTTTCGTCAAGCACTCTCATCGCATCTGTCAAAGTATGATATATCTTCTTGTCCTGGAAGGTTCTGTCCTGGAAAGTATCATCCTTCAGTTTATAAAGCTTCATATCGCGGAATGTAGCCCATGACCAGGACGGCATATTACCATCTGAGAAGACACCGATTTCAATCGTCTGGGTTTCATCTATGGTAAACTGAAGCTCATTCATAAAATAGCCATGATTATACGCTATGATTGCAGTTGTCAGAGAGTTAACATAACCATCCATTGTATTTGCTGCTGCCGTATTAAATTCATCATAACCACCACGTACAGCGTTCATTTCCTGTGAAGTATGGTCATATACAGAATTCAGGGTATCTATTGCAAGATAATTACCATCACTTCCTTTTACATAATATTTAACCGGATTACCATTAGGTCCATGTCTTTTAGGAGCACCCTCTTCATTAATACCATAACGGCTAAATCCATACATTCTAAGCATATATGTACCAGGTTCCAGAGTAATGCCTCTATTTGTTCTGATAGAGAATCTAAAATCCTGTTGCCAGCAGAAGAATTCCAAAGTATGTGAAATATTATCAAAAATCTCGGTAGTAAAACTATTGGCATATTGCACCGGATAAGCATCTATAACCCAGTTATCCTTGTATGAAATATCTCTGAAACTTGAACTTGCTATTACATCAGTCTGCTCTTCCCATGTCCTGTTACCTATCTGAGTAGCCTGGTCAAAATTAGGGTTATAAGATACATCTTCGCCCACATCCGACAGATATACACACTTAGCCCAATTTGCTTCAAAGACCAGCTCCTTTGCACCATCAGGAACCACATAGTTACCTCCCTGCGCATAGACATAAGGATTGAATGAAGCATCTCTGCTTCCCGATAAGTTATAAATATCTTTTGCTTTGTTTTCTGGATTTGTAAAGTCAAAATCATAAGTCTGATTTATTGAAGAGATTCCATCCACAGATACAACCTTCCAACCGGAAACAGTATATGAATAATCAGTACTGTTATATGCAGCATCTATAGGTTTCCAGCCTTCAAACTCATTGGCAAATGGAAGAACTATCTTACCGTATGTATAATCCCACGCTGTAGTATCCATATCAGTAACAGGCATATCTTCTAACACATACTCTTTTCCATTAATTCTGAATGTAGCCTTTACAGTTCCCAGTTTTTTACCTGAAAAACTATTATCAGTTTCAGGTATAGCCCTGTCTATGGTTTTTCTGGTATTATACTCCTGTTTAACCACTATAGGATATGGTGCAACATCCTTACGCAGTACCCATTTGCCTATCTCATCACTTAAAAGCAACGATTCAAAGGCATAATACGATGCAAGTTCACGCTGAGAGTTCAAAATATTTCTGTAGAACTCAAAACGATCCAGATAGCTCTCTTCGGTAATAGGCATCACACTGTTATTCTGAGTAACATCATACATCAACCCGCCATCTTCATCAAATACCTTATAATAACAATAGGTATTCAGATTATTTCTGTTAGATATTTCTGTACCACCATAAACCGGCGAAACCTGATATGAACCCTCCAGATCTCCGTAGAAGATACAGTTCATTATCATGGTTGTGATATAATTAACTGTAGATGCAGTAGCAGTATTGCTGCCCACTATACCACCCACAGACCTACCGGTTACTGTTGCATAACTATAACAGTTCACCACTTTTGTATGTCCTTCTATCTGTCCAACGATACTACCCACATTATTACCACCCGCAATAACAGAGCCATCTGTTGCCAAAACACCGCAGTTATATATTTTGGTAGAACCACTTGCATTGCAGACAATTGCGCCCACGTTTCCGTCCTGTTTGGATATAGCGACATTATCCAGAACCACATTCTTTATGGTAGCATCCACTACATTATCAAACAGCGGCTGATGCAATCCGGTAATAGTGTGATATCCACCATCAAACACACCCTTAAAGTTTGTTTTTGTGGTGAAAGACGATGCATTTACATCATTCATCAATATATAGTAACCTGTAGCTCCATCGGCAGGTATTCTGTCCAACGATGCTATTCTGTGGAACTCTTCACCCGCCACATCAGATTGTATATAACCTTCTGCTACTGCAATGGCTTTAATAGTATGATTCAATCCCAGCGGGAATGTACCGTCATAAACTCTTGACGATGTAGTTGGTTCAGTTCCATCTGTTGTAAAATAGATAGTGGCGCCTTTAGTGTCACTGACTATAGTAACATTTGTACCATCCGTGGTAATTACCGGAGTAGAAGCTTTAGCCTCCTTAAGTGTCCATAGAGAAGCCTTAACGCCCTGCTTATTACCATCGTAATACATATAAAGGCTTAAACTGTTGCCATTACCACCGTTTGGATTCAGACCCATCTCAATCTTTATATTATTTTCAGTATAACTCTCTGCATTGATAGGCATAATATAGTAAGGAATCTTACCATCGGTAGGATATTCACCTATTTCGAACAGAGTACTGTTTATATCCGTATAGGAATCACTCAGATGCACAGAAGTAGATTGACCCCTGGAATTATTGTGCGTAATCATGTATCTTCCGGTCTGTTCATGAATTATCTGAACATACTTTTCGTCAAACTCTCTTACTATCCAGACTGAATTTTCAAGATTTGTCTCATTTTCAGGAGCGGTCCGTACCAAATTATATGTACCATTATACCTGTTTTCTGACGGATAAATCACATAATTACTGTTTTCAAAGTTATGTATGATATAATACTTATCCACCGGTTTCGCAGACATTCCCTGTTCAGCTCTTGCAAATGTAACATTCAGTGTTGCCACACGTGTTTCTACAAGATTTCCACTTCCATCTGTTCTCTTTGCAGTAAGAGTAACAGCATAAGTCCTTTCACTATCAAACGAACTCTTATATGCCAAAATACCACTTTGATCAATTACAGCATAACCACTTGTCTCATTTGACATTGACCATTCGTAACTAAACATCTCAGATGGTGGAATAGCTTTGTATGCCTTGTTTTGATTCTGTACCCAGTACAGATGACTACCATCTGCTAATGTATAGTCAGTATATGCAGGAATACGAACCGCTTCCTGAATTATATCTATTTTATATGAACGCAGTTCTGCAAACGGCATTGGTTCATTAGTAGATATCATCGGGTTGCTATTCTTTTCCTGAACTCCGTTTTCACTTAGAATACGTATTGCACAACCATCCGGTTCATCACCTACCACCCATCTGTTTTCACTTGCATGGTAATGCAGATAGTTATTTGTATTGTACAGTTGCTGAATCATACCCTCTGATTCTGCAGTTACACGCCACAGATAGTTTCCGTTCAGATTCAGATCGCCTCCATTATTATTAAACTTCAGATAGGTATTACCATCACGATATTCCTCTGTAGCGTTCCAGATACATGTAGAAGGATTAAATGATGTTGTTGCAACTATATTCCCGTTTTCTCTGGCCAGATAGTAACCATCACTCTGAATTACATACCTTCCGGCAGGTGCACAGTATGTATTCTCGCTGTCAATTACAACATCATCTTCGTCTTCACCTTCACCGCCAGATTCAGAACCACCGCCGGAACCAGTGTCGGAACCGCCATCATCATCTGTTCCTCCGGATGGACCTTCACCTTCCGTACCTGTACCTCTGATAGATAGCCCGTCAAAAGTAGCCTGAACACCATCAATTCCCGGATACGTTACTATTACACTATATTCCACATTGTTGGCACTCTCTACAGCGTACTGAATAAATGCTCCATGCCCCCACTGTTGTATAGTGAGATATTTTTTTGCACTTTCACTTATTTCCCATTGCGCGTTATTCAATGTAATCTCATGTGGTGCACTGTTGTCTGATTGTGCATTTTCATAATAATACAGAGTGGTGTTGCCGCTATGTGAACTATTGTATGTATAATGTGACGGAACAACTGTTCCACCGCTTAGTTCCAACTGAATGTTACTCCAGAGTGAGACAAGTTCACGTTCACCTATAGTCAAACTGATTATCGGCTCTGTTTTAATTTGGGATGGCTGCAGTTTTATGTTTGTTATTTCCCTGTACAACACAGCATTATTTGATGGCGCACCATTGTTGTATGGTTCCATCAGATATGATCCATTATTGTTTACTATACCGTAATCAGTACCATTGATTGTAGCTGACAGCACACCATTATTCAGATAGAAACGTCCCGCATTATTAATATCATCAGTTAAGGTAAATGATGTACCGTTAAGTGCTAAATAGTACTTTTTGCCCTCTATCACCACATACAGAGGTTGCGGAGAATTCTTATCGCCAAAACCTGCATCACAGCTCCAGGCTGATGTTTCAGGATTCAATGGACCGTTATTCGCCACAACATTATATCCATTCACACCCAGAAATGTATTTCCATAAAGTGTAAAGGCATAACGGGTATCGGTAGCAGTAGCATCATCGTTTCCATCCTCTTCTCCGCCCGCAACAGCTTTCAGCGTAACATTAGCGGTAGCTGTAGCATAGTTCTGATTAGGATATGTTACCTTTATCTGAAGAGTTATATCAGAATTTCTTGGTTTGGTATAGCTGACAACCGCACTAACATCATTATAAGAGGTTATTTCCGCATTGCTGACGGATGTCAGACTCCACACAGCTCCATCCATATTCCTGGCTTCAGGGAGCGATGTAACATTTGTAATACCTTCATAGTAATACATTTCGGTTTGATCTCCGTGGGATGAACTGTTATACTCATAGTATGCAGGCTTATATGTAGCACCTGAAACACTGTATTCTGCTCTATCTCCCTGAGAATTGAGTTCACTGTTTGAAGGCGATAATACCGGAGTACCAACCTCAAATTCGTGCCACTGCAAATTTGTTATTTCACATGTAAAACTTCCATCTCCGGAAGAAGACAATCTGTAATTAGAATCTATTTTGTAATAGTAATCATCTATTCTTATTGACAGAGTTCCTCTGTTTCCTCCATTAGGAGCATCCAGATAGAAGTAGTGAGCAGCATTTATATTGCTGGTAAGTGTAAAAACATAGCCATCATTCTGATTTACCACAGCCAGATAATACTTTGTTCCATCTACCACTACATACAACATCCTTGCTGTTTCCGGAGTATTACCCAATTTGCCGTCACAATAAAAAACTCCAATTTCCGGATTCATTGGTTCAGGTATAGTGGTTACAGTTCTGTTTGTTCTATCTATACCCAGAAATCTTTTAAATCCATCTGTAGAATTGGTAAATGCATACATTGTAGCAGACGTAGATTCTTCTGTTTGCAATGAGGTCTCTAAAATCCAACGGGCAGTAAGCGCATTGGTGTATGTTTCCAGATGAAGATTAAACATACCACTACCATCTGGATTCAGACTTAATCCACTGTTTGAAGCCGATTCGTATGCAATTTTTGGAATAATATAGTAGGTACCATCTGTATGTTCGCCCACTTTAAACAATGCATAATCCACAGACCCCTCCTGTGTATCACTACTTGCCAGATATACGTTTTCCCAGTTATTTGAAACAGCATTCTGTTTTACAGTAAGCCACTGGTAATTATTATTTCTTATCTTATAATATTCACCAACTTTAATCAGTGTCCATCTGGCATTATCCGTAACATTTCTTAATTCTATCATTCTAACCAGATTGCTGTTTGCTGACGGACACATATACATTTCACCATCTATAACTATACTGCTATTCTGAGGAGAATAATTATAATAGGTATTTGCATTTCTTATGTAGTAAGTACCGGCTAATGAATTCTCATCTTCAGGTGTATTATCTTCAACAAATTCAAACGCCCATATACAAGCATCAATATAGGCCCCGTTTTCATCCATATAGTTTAACAGCTGAATATCACCCTGATTCCAACTGCTGGCATTAAAGCTTCTTAAGTTACCCTGTTGCTGTGACTCCATCATACGGGGAACTATACTGTAGTAATCTACACCATTCTCTGTATGAACCTTGTTAATTCTGAAATGTGAATACTCTGCACTCCCCTGTGCAGTTTCAGTAGTTGCCAGATATACACTCTGGTAGGTGTTATCGTTGTTTGTACCATTCTTAAGTACTATATACCTGTTAGAACTTTTGTGCTTTATCTGATAATAACCGCCACCAGCACTCACCAATTGCCACTCTCTAAGCTGGTCCGTATCTCCACTTTTTACTGCCACCTTTATATATCTGTCATCATTCTGATAGATATTTTCTGATGGAGAAAGATAGTAGTTGTTCTGAGTATAATTATTCTGGCCATACTCTCTCGATTTATTCCTTATATAGTATGTTCCATCCACCAGAACTGTTTCATTATTGTCATCTCCACCTGTATTACCGCCACCTTCGTCTCCTCCTGTGTTACCGCCACCACCAGAACCGATCCCTTTAAGAGTTATGGTACAGCTTGCTGAAATGTTATTGTATCCAGGATATGTTACTCTGATTGTAACCTGAATATCACTACTGCTTCCATTCTGATATCTTATATATCCCCCTCTTCCATCATCATTCATATTAAATGCCACATAGCTACTACCGGCACCCTCTATACTCCATTCAGGAGTTGCAGTTATTTGTGGAGCCGTATTATACATTGTTCCATTGTAATAATACAAAGTATGCACATTTGACCAGAGTGTGTATTTTAATTCGTAATAATTTCCGGGAGAAACATTCACACTATAGTTAGTTCCATTGTTTACTGTAAGTTCGGTAACATTAACAGTCAGTTCCAATGAAGGCTCTATATAGGTATAGCTATTTATTTTATAAATTACTACATCATAATCATAGCCAGGATTGTACTGAACGCCTTGGTTAATTCCAAAATTCTTATTCACGCTATACGTACCGGTGGTCAGGACCTGACTTCCATTGGCAATATACCATTCGTCGGCAGCATTCTCATTGTTCGTTACAGTTAACTGTCCATCATTGACATCAAGATAATATCTGGTTTCATTAACAATCTGATAGAGTTTCTGTTTCTGACCACTATCTCCCATAGTGCCATCGGCACTCCAGAAACAATCATCAGGATTTAAAGTATCAGAACTTTTAATACCGGACGCTCCATTTATAGCCAGATACTTATTACTATTATTTACCGTTATAATATACTGTTCAGCATTTACTGCAGTGGAAAGCAGCAGAAACAGCAAAGAAAGTACTGACAACAACAGGCCTCTATGTGTTACTAAATATCTCATATCAAATTATTACTTTTTTCCTGTTAACTATATAGATACCCTTATCCGGCAATGGTACCACAACTTCACTATGTGGTGCTATACTATAGCTACCGACAGGAGTACCAGCCACAGTAAATATGGTTATAGTTGTCTCCTTTTCAAGTGTAGAGACTATAAGTACTGCATCTTCAAGCACATCTATCCGCACTGAACCCTCTACACTTTCCATAGCTTCTTCATAACTGTCCGCATCAGGGCTGAAAGGTATATATTCCCATAATCCGCCCTTGGTACGTTCAGGTGCGCCACTACTGCTGTTTTGCTTTAGATAGCCACGGAACGGAACAACCCAGTTATCCATATCATTGGTAGATATATTAACTGCCACAAAACCGCCACCATCTGCATTGATATAGTAGTATGTACCCTGCCCTACATTAGTTGTATTAGTAAAGGTGCCATAATATGTATAATTACCTACAGTGGTTTTTATCTCATCAGGAGTAACCGGGATAGTCTCTTCCGGAGCCGACACAAATGTAACCACCTGCTGTTCAAGCTTTGCAGGAGCTGTACCGTAAGTATATTGCGGTTCAAACTGTCCCGACATATCAAATTCAAAGTATCGTTTGCCCGGGAATGAAACAACGTATGGAACATTTTGTGAAGCCAGAATATAATCTACGTATGTTTTATCTTCATTATAATAGTTCTGGTAAATATCCTGATTTTCATCCATACCGCTGTTATGGCTGTAATAGTAATCATACAGATAAGTATTGCTATATTCATACCCCTCAATTACCTGATTTCTGTTATCATATCCTACTGTACCTTCTGCCATCGGACGAACAAACTGCGCCTCCAATTCTGAATTCACGCTCTCTACACCTGTAAAGCCACGCAACCAGTATTCATGTCCGTTTTCGCCTTCGGAGCCATAGAAGTGTGTAATTTCACCCTTTTGCTGTGTAGTTACCATAGCTGCTGTAAATGGCAGAGTCAAACCCTCAAACGCTTCATATCCCTTTCCTATTGCGTATGCTGCAGGTCTGCGCTGATACCACATACGGTTTTCACCACTATAGGTAAATGATATAGGCGCTGTAAAGTTCTGTTTATCCACCAGCAAGTGGCTTCTATATGCAATACCATCACCTGAAGTTCCGCTGCTTCTGCTTACCAAATGACCTTTCACATTATGTGCGTCGGCAACAGCTACACTATTATAGTTACCAAATTCAAACTGAGGTTCAGGCATTGCCTGCTCTAAAACAGAGTATGTATTTGCATATTCCGCTCTATCTGCATATACCAGCAGATTCTGAGTTATACCGCTCTGTACAAAACTATTCAAACCTTCAAAGTCAAGCCAAGGACCATATTCTGTACTGTTTTCCGTATCATTGTACCCTGTAAAGTCTATGGCCAACAGACGGGAATCAATATCATAGAATGCACCTTTATATGTATATGTCGATGCGAATGCAGCATCACGGTTATAGTGAATACCACGCTTTAAGGTTGTTCCTGTATTCAGATCGTATGCAGGAGCACGGAAGACACGATTACTTGTAATAGGGTTCATATCTACCAGACCGGTTTGAGTATATAGCTTGGTTCCAAAATTATCGTCGTACAATGACAGCAGATTCAATTCATCATATTTATTCACATGTGACGGAGACGGTGCATGAGGCTTTCCGTTTATCAGATTATAACTTATGCTCTGACCAAAAAAGAGATAATCATCCTGAATAGGCTTATATATCTTTTCAGATTCGTTATATCGGAAATCATCATATTCTGGAATAATACCCTTTGCATAGATAAAATCACCATCTGCATACCTCTCCTTAACATAATTGTCAGGATAGCCTTCGCCACCGGATTTTCCTGAACGTTTCAGCAGATAGAATTTATTCAGGTTATAAGCCACAGTACCATCCAGGAACTCCTTTGATGAAGCGCCCATTGCGCCCTGAGCAGCATTTTTATACTGTCCATTATAATAGTAACTATTATCGGCCAGACCTGTACCCATTACAGCATTTACATCATCAGCCGGTGTTGACGATGTGTAGATCCAGCTGTTATACGCATTACCTCCCTTTTCCGCTATACCACTTCCTGTAAATGAACCGGTCACACCTAAGTTAAATACATTACCACACAGATTACCAAACAGCGAATTACTCAATCCACTTATTGTATAGCCATCGCCATGGAAATCAGCCATAAAACATTGCGAATCGTCTCCTATGGAAGTCCATTCGGTATAACGTTTTGGAGATATATCACTCTGCAAAATAAACTCCATATTGTTACCACCTTTAACATCGGCCGACAAACTGGTTCCCTGATTACCTGCCACCTTTAACAGATTCCAGAACTGATAGAAATAATCCAGTTCATTATAAGCAGAGCTGTTTAATTCAGAATCGGCAATATATATCTTAGATGGTCTGTCCATGAGAATATTTCCTTTTTCATCCTTTACATTTCCTACATACATGTGGTTCTGATCCTTCAGAACATCTTCCATTCTATGGTAGTTTGCAACACGTACCGGAACAGCATTTGAATAGGTCTTGCCAAGGAAACTCTTTACATAATATGATACATAGAATCCATTCTGATACCAATACAACGGAGTAATACTATTCTTAAATTCCACTCCATTTGAATGCAGCATAGCATCAGTTTCATTAGTGTAAATTTCCCAGCCACCACTTAAGATTTCGTATGCACCTGCTGTCACTTCCGGCTGAATAAGACCGACCGTCATTCCTGGCAGGATAATCTTTGGTTCCTGCAACAGACCTATGGTAGGTACGCCTGTTTCAAAATGAACACGGATATTAAAATAGTGATCTTCAGATACATCACCGTTGTTATAGGTATATTTTGCAGTGACTATTCTGTCTGTTGTAAGATTATTAATATCGGCAGTAGCAGGAACATATACAGTAGCTGTCTGCACTGGAACCGGAGTAGTAGCAATTGTTTGTTCATCCTTATACTTATCGGCATTACCATCCATTCCCAACAGCAAATCCAGAGCCAACTTATTATTGGTAAACTGGTTTCTCTCTTCTGCAGAAAGTGCATTCCATTCAAGCGCAGAGTAATTCTGACCTTTTTCAAACAATTTCCCTCCGTACTTACCATCCTTGGTACATACGTATGCTTTCAGGAATGAAGTCTTATCGGCATCCGACAATCCTGCAAATACGGATTCCGGTATTATTTCATTATACAGATATTCTTCATTATCACTGATAAACAGAGAACTAACGCATCTATATCCCAGTTCGAACAGATTCTGAATATCCTGTTCATTATAGCTGTATTCTGTTGCAGATATCACATTTCCGGCAGCAATCCAACGGAAGTTATCACCATCTGTCTTAATGTAAGTATCCTCTTTTGCCACGTACGCAATCTCAAATTCTGCCTGACCGGTTAAAGCAATATCTGTGGATGGATCTGTCAGTCTATTCTGATTATCGATTGTAGTCTGAACAACAATTTCGCCAACAGCATATTCACGCTGTCCAAATATGCTTGTCTGACCAACCATCTTATAGGTAGGCTGTTCAGAATTCCATTCTTCAGGGTTATTCCAGTCCAAAGTAAGCAGGAAGGCATTCTCGCTACTCATATTATTGTAATCATCAGGCTCCGGAACCGCAACAAAGTTTGCCTTCTGTTCCTGTGTCAACTTAGCGTAACTATATGAATCAATAGGTTCACCCTTTAAATATGTAACCTCATTAATAGTTACATCACTCTTTGCATAGTAACAGTTATCTATGCTCAACAACTTAACTTTTCCACCCGTTTCAAATGGCAGATTCAATTGTGACAAAAATGCCTGAGAGCCACCAGTATATGCTGAAATCAACTGATTATGAACATATTCCGTACCCTTAATATACCAATAGTGAGCATCTTCTGAAAAGCAGTCATCTACTATCTGTTTTTCTACATTCACAAAGTTACCCGATGTTTGAAAACCCTGATCTTCAGAGTTTTCAGTACCAAATGAATATGCTCTGTTTGATATAGCTTCATTATTGAACTCTGAAAGATAATTGACAGGAACCACTTCTGAACTTCTTGCAGTATGAATATCTTCTGCATACACATAACCACCACCCTGTCCGGTTGCTACATTTAGCAAGCCTAGTTCTACAACACCTGTAATAGGACCATATACCTTACCATTTGCCCCATTCTCCTTAAGTAGTTCCAGATAGACACCGTTTGATAGAGAAACCTTATTTTCCGAAGTTCCTTCATTGCGTTTTGCTGAATCCAGGTAGTCTCTTTTCCAATCTATCCAGGTAGTACCTTCTGTTTTGTAACCTGTTTGGAAATCCACATCCGATGTCAAGCCACCTAACAGATTTACAATATTGTACATGTTAAGATGTGTTCCTCGGTTAAGTGAAAGTTCACCCACCCTGTTTATGGAATAGTCATTGAAGTCGGCCGATGTGGTAACACGGTCACGCGCACCCTTAAGAATAATATTACTATTGAATATTCCACAGAAATCTGCACGCTGAATAGTGTTCAGCAATTTTGCACTTTCCGTAGTACCATAATCTGTAACATTCAGTTCTCTGTAACCATCAACAAGAGTCAGATTACCGTCACCATACAGACCTCCTACGCCATCAGCACCTAATGTCAGATTATTATCTATATCTACTATAGTGGCCTGCACATTGCCAAAAACAGTCTTCATATCGGCACTCATCTGGTCAGAACCCATTGTTACATTTGCTCCAGCATAAACTGCGCCACGAATATGTACAGGCTTATTATCAGGTTTTACCAAAACATCTATATCGTGCGTAAAGAGACCATCTTTATACCAATATCCATCCTGTGATTGTACTCCATCCAGAGTAAAGAGATAACCCATATCGCCACCACCAAACAGATTTGCTTTTCCTGCCAGCACCGCATCTTCGGTACCAATAGTACCGCCACTCATTCTAACCTTTACCGTTCCAAATACAAATCCATCCGAATTCAGATTTACTCCGGTAACTATTGCGCCATCAGCATCATAACTATATCCTCGTCCACCGCCAAACAGATTTTCAGTTACCAGTCCGCCGTTCATTATTACATTGGTAGAACCCACCTTACGCAATCGCACCTGTTCTTCCGAACTATCCAGCAAACGAACTTTTCCGTCCACCAGAACCTTTGCCAGACCAACTGATGCTATTTCGCCACCACCATAAAGACTCTTGGCAACAGTACCTCCGTTCATTATCACATTGGTATTCAAAGTGTAAGCGCCTTCACCATATCCACCGCCAAAGATATTCTCCTTAACCAGTCCTTCATACATTCTTACGTATGTAGTATTTGCTGCACCCAGCAAGCCACCACCATATACATTCAGCACCTGAGTTGTATTCTGTGGTGAATCTTCTGTAGATATATTCACATTTGTAGTACCATACACTACACCGCTTAATCCACCACCATATACATTGTTTACAGACGCGCCGTTTATGGTCACAGTTGTAGAGGCCTGTGATTCGTCTGCCACACCCATAGCGCCCTGATTACCACCACCATATACATTGCCTTTAATTATTATGGCACTCACATTCACTGATACAAACAGAGATAACAGCACCAGGGATAGTTTATAAAAACCATCCATCCTGCATACAGATAATATCCTCTTAATACGTGCCATCATAACTCTTTATATTAAAACTTCAGCGTCAACAAATCGCCGTCAGTAAGTGAGTATATATAAGTTGGTTGAATAAAAATCTTCTTTTTGTATATAGTTCCACGTACCATATCCTGTACTGATACGGTTAACTTGTTTTCTGAAACATCTCCTTCACGTACTAAAGTATCGTTCAGATCATAAACATCATATTTAACTCGTAACCACATCTCCGGTTTGGTGCCATTTATAGTTGGAATCACATAACCGCCACCATATTGCTGATATCCAGGGGTAATCATCAAACCATCTTCTTCCTGCACCGCATCCAGCGGATTAATTTTAGCATAAACCTTATCAGAATTCTGAACATTGCTCCAGCTTACTGAGAATGGTAGCTCAGAATTTCCACTATTAAAGCTTATTGTTGCAGTTGCAGATGTTGTAGTTGCCAGTTCAACCTCTGTTATCTTAATTTTTCTAAGATTACCAAACTTAAACGGATCATTGCCCGGATCCTCAATTGCAAACTCCAGGAATAATTGAGCAAACAGATGATCCATCTTTAAATCCACATAATCCTTTGGAGTCTGTCCCTGCGGATTTGAATTCATTGTAAAGCTAAAATCACCCGGAGTAACCGTAGCATTCTGTGCAGCTACACCCTCAACCACCAATACATCATTGGTACTTACAGAAAGATTACTTAAAGTAAGGAGATTATTTCCACTAAAAGAGGCTCTGTCCACCTTTGGAAAATATACAAACAGATTATACTCTTTACCTGCCTCCAGGTTCACATTTGAATCCCAACCTCCATCAGCAGTATATGTAAACTTACCATTCACCATGCCATTAGGACCCGTTGCAAATACCTCCATCTGCAATCCATCATAAGGAATAAAATCAGAATAGCCATTATCGGCTTTTGTTAATATGGTCTGCTCCATTCCACCTGAAATAGTGCTTGGAAGAAGCTTAACCTGCAGCCCATCCATTTCAGATTCAGAGCATGAAAAGAGTGGCAACAGCATAACCGCCATTGTCAATACATCCAACCATATTTTTACCAACTTCTTCATTACCAATTATGTATATCTGAAGGATCTACTTCTGTTTCTGTCCAGTTCTTTATCTGAATATTTACAGGCACAACAGTTGCACCTTTCTGTTCAAACTTCAAATCTAACCTATACTTATTATCGCTTTCAAAGGCCGATATACCTATACTCACAGTTGCCGGGGTCTGTTCCACTCCATTTTTGGTATAGTATATTGTCAATGGAATTTTTGCAACACCATTTTCATCGGCTATAAATGGCACTACAAGCAGATTAGCTACCTGTGCCATATTTGCAGACTCCTTTGGAACAGTAAAATCACCTACAGGCAGTGTTACTCTGTATGTAGCCCAGCTACCGGAATTAAACACGCCATCAGCACGTTCACTATCAAACTGTTGTGTATAGCTACGTACAGCATCGGCTGCGGGAACCTTCTGACCATTGCTATTGGCACCTAAAGACATACCTGTTATAACAAATTCAGTATCAAACCCTTCATAATATGCCCAAACCTGGAAATTCGCCAAGATATGATGAAATACCAAATTCACCGTCTTATTATAATTTTCCACATAAGTCTTTGCCGGATTATTGCTCAATGCCACAATATAATCCAAAGCAGATGCATCATTCGCATTCTGATACTGTGGTATTTTGTTTATTATTATGCTATTATAACTACTATTTTGCGCGTTTTCTACTGTAAACGGAGCATATGCAACAAAGGAATAACGGGTCTGCATATCCCAATACCTTTCCGGAGAATAGGACCACCCCGACTCATTACTGTAGTGAAGCGGCTGGTTATCAAAAACCAGAAATTTATTAGCAGAGTTAGTATTCTGTTCCTTAAAACCGTATATACCAATAGAGTGATTCTGCTTTAAATCATCTATTGATGAGATAATTGCTTTAGTCTGTTTCACAGATGCCGACATAGTTATGGCTACCTGACCGGAAACCCTTTCAGTACCACCTTTACATCCTGTTGCCAATATCAACAATAGTGATAAAAGGAACAGACAACTACCTGTTTTACATCCGTTTCGCATAAAAATTCTGTATCGCATTATTAAGAAAATCCAACCACCACCTTATTAATAATTACCTTATTATATATAGAGCGTATGGATACAACTATCAAATAATGCACTATTTACAAAAGTAAGTTGAATTCACCATATTTTAATGCAAATACAATAGTTTTTAACTTAAAAAATCAACGCACAGCACCCTGCACTGTTGTGAAGAGTGCTGCACATTGAAACAACCAAAAACTAAATTATTTACCACATCATTTATTTTCATTTTACAAATCTCATCAATTAGTTTAACCCTTTAGTTTTAACCTGAAATACCCCTCAATATATCTTACAGGATTGTATTCAGCTATTCCGCGTACTGTTACCACTATTATAATATCGGCAGGAGCCTGATTATAATAATTTATGGTACCATTGTTATCTATTTCCGCATAGCCATCGGCACCCTCCAAGCTCCAGTTCCAATTAGTATAGACCTGATCAGGTACCTGCTGATACATATTTTCCGTACATCCTTCAAAAAAGAATCTCGTCATATTTCCATCAAAGAAATATTGAAAATCCATTCTTGATGCAACTACATCAAAATCAAGACGTCCTCCGGGAGAAAGTTCCTGCGTATATACATTAAATCCGCTAAAACTGCTGCTGTTATTCACATATATAACAGGACCTGCAAATCCATCTGTCACATGACACTCTATAATATTTGACGTTCTCCAGCATCTGCTTTCCTGAATAGAACCAGTAAAATTGAGCACAGACGACACCTCAAATATCTGTTTTTCTGAATTCCACACTATTCTACCCTTTAAAACACCATCTTTATCATAACATGACATTGAAAATCCTGGAAGGTTTGGATTAGAACTTTTAAAGCTACAGGCTTCATCAGGATTATCTGTCACCATCAATTGTCCATCTTCATCACAAGTCAGATAGTAAGAAACGGTATTTGTTCCATCTATATCATAATTTATTGAGAACTTATCAGGATTGTCATCATTAATATCGTCCGATGACATCCACAGGATTCCCTCATGATGGTTTGATGCAACTGTTTTTACAAATGGTGTACCTCCATTATAGTCGAATGCCAGAATTTTAGTTCTTGAACCATCTGTAATACTATAAGCATACTCTGATACCGGAGCATGTATAATACCCGGACCGAATGGTCCTAACGGTTCCTGATTATCTATAAATTTCAGCGTAACATTATAAACTGCATCGGAAATGAATTCAGTTATACCGCTATTTATTGTTGCACTCTTCTCCACACCATTTTCAGTATAGGTAACAACCAGAGGTATATCGCTGCCAGCATCAAATGGTGCGACCAGCAGATTTGCCACTTCTGCCTGAGTAGCAGAAATCTCCACAGAATTATTCAATAGCATTACAGACATTGAGTTCAGTTCTATATGGGAGAACCGGGCTTCAGCCACTTCACTACCCGTTTGTACTTCATGTAAGAAGCTCTGCGTAAATGTACGTCGTGCATCGGCAGAAGGTACATTGCAATCTTTTGTACCTATAGATATTCCGGTAATCACAAAATCAGAATCGCCATCTTTAAAGGCAGATATTTGCAGATTTGCCAGAATATGATGAAACTTCAGAGCCACTCCATTTGCTGCAATATAATCGGTAGCTGTGCTATCTGTCAATGCTACAATATAGTCTTTTGCATCTTCACTATTGGCATTCTGCCATTGTGGAATATCATCTATACTGATACCTGAAAATCCATCTATTGTAACATTGTCATTATATGGAGCGTATGCTATAAATGAATAACGCGTCTGGGTATCCCAGTAACGTACAGGAGAATAGCTCCATGAATACTGTGTGTATTCCAATTTCTGATTATCAAAAACCATAAATCTGTTTTCAGTATCAGAGATTTGTTCTTTGTATCCATATATACCAATAGCAGTAGCCTGCAAATCAGATATAGATCTGGTTATGGATTTAGTTTGCGGCAACTGTACTGACACATCAATAGCCATACCATCAGGATCTTTATAATCCGCTTCCGGTATGCACCCTGCAAACTGTAATCCAGCAAAGGTTATTATCAGGTATGCTATGTATAGATACTTTATTTTCATCTTTATTTTCTTGGTGACCGGAGGGGGACATTCAACCCCCACCGGCCTGGAAATACAACCTAATACAAATTAATTTTGCACATCATAATTAACATTGTACTCTTCTACCCAGTCAATAACTTCGGCAGAGAATTCAATGAATGAATCTTCCTGTTCCTTTTCAGGAGTAACTACACCTGTATCAGGATCCTTTTCAAGCTGACGCCAATCATCTGGTTCACCATCGCCGTCAGTGTCAACATAAACCAGAATACCATCCTTATCGTCAGGATTGTTTACATCATCACCATCGGTTGGGTTGCTGTCTGTTGAATTTGGATCTGTTGGTACTGTAATAGCGCCATCGTCGCCGTCCACATCATCAATTTTACCATCATTATCACGGTCAACACCACCTTCCAGCATTCCGTCACCATCAATATCTTCCCATGCTACAGGGTATTCATTTACTTCGCCTTCATCTACCTGACCGTCACCATCTTTATCTTCCCAAATGGTTATTGAGTTTGGATCATCAGGATTGTAGCTTGAAATACCATCATCAGATTTCTTATCGCCACCGCCGTCTGAACCATCCCAATCAACTTCCCATTTACGGGTTGTCTGTTCCGGATTGATTGCCACTATGTAGTTGTACTTGTTGTTTGGCAACCATTCATAGATAGGCAGTGTTTCTGCTGATGCACTTTTGGTAGTAATACCTTTAATACTTGACAGGCGAACTCCTCTGTCCATTGTTGCAGATGTTCCATCATCATAAGAGATCTTGTAGGTGATAGAGAGAACAGGATCCTTTTCATCAGCATCTTCGTGGAAGAAGAGAGTCTGAGGCATAAGCAACATATCTACAGCCACTCCCTGATTATCCTTTGTCAGTGCCATTGTTGTGGCAGAGATTCCAGGGAAATCATAGTAAGTTCCCTCCTTAACTTCCCAGGCACCTTCTGCTACATGGTTATTCATCCAGCCTGTCTGGGTGTAAGAACCTCTGTTTGCCAATCCGGTAACATCAAAGCTAAGAATATCAATACTGCTGATACCTGTCATATCCACATTCGGAGCAACTTTAGCGTAGAAGTTTACATTACTCAGAATATGGTTAAAGTTTGTATGAACAGTATTGAAAGGATTAGCGTAGTTACGCTGTGCAATCATCAAATCTTCCTGTTCATCAATTGCATCCTTCACAGTGTAGTTTTCTACAGTAATCAATTTGGTATCTTCATCAAAACTATACAGGCCATCCTCTGAATATGGATAGAAGCCATAAAATTCGTAGGTAGAAGCGCGGTTCCATGGCTTCTTAGGAGAATATGTCCATACTCCTGCCGCACCATCTGTACATTCTACCATCTGATTATCAAACAGCACCTCCTCTACATTGTCTGTTGTCTGGAATCCATACACTGCCATCTTTGAACCGGTAGGAAATGTCTGTCCCACCTTTAGTGATGCACGTGTCTGATTTTCCACAAATGTGCTGGCAAACTCAATCAGTTTTGAATAATCTTTCGTGTTTTCGTTAATACCTTCAAGCATAGCACTCTCTGAGCAACCTGCTACAAGCAGTGCCATACCTACTAATTGCAAACTTTTTTTCATCTTCTTAAAATTCATTATTTATATAGTTAATAGTCTATGTTAACCAGGGTGCGGTTGGGGCTTCACGCACTTCCGCACCCCGGATTAAGTTAATTTTATTCTTTAATTGATTCTTCTATGTCAAAGCTACTCTCTTCGTCAGTTTCCCAAACATAAGCTTTAGCACTGAAGTTGATTGCTGCAGCGCCAATTGTTATATACAGATTGTTCTGATAACCTGGCTCAAATTTAAAATCTGCATCTGCAAATAGATCTGCAAGATTATAGTATGCATAGAAACTTTCCTCATCTATAGTATATTTCACATACAGATATGGGTTATCACCCTTATCTGTACCATCTAATTTGATTGCCGCATATCCTGCAGTTTGTGGTATCAACAGTCCCTGATAAACAAACTTATTTTGATCTGTTATTGCCACACCTTCTCCTTCTGCATCTTCAGCATTAACCAAAACAGCAGATCCTTCCTGTTCTGTCCATCCTTCATTCTGGTTGTAGCTACCTATATTAGCTATGTTACCCACTTTCAACAGGTTCAATGTCATAGTCTGACCATCTTCAAGACCATCACACTTTACACCAATATTTAATCTTGAAAGAATGTGGCTGAAATTAAACTCTACAAGTGCCTTTGCGTTGTTTGAATTCATATCTCTCTGTATTGGTGCAGCAAGCATCAAATCGGTTTCTACACTTACAAATGATTCTGCAGCATTTGGTGTTGGAACTGTGTTAACTGCAAGAGATTTACCAGTTGCTTCAAAACTAGCAATCTCATATACCTTGTTAGTTTTATCAAAAGTAAATGCATTTACCGGAGCAGCAGCATAGAAATCATACTGTGTAGCAACCTTATCCCAGAACTTCTTAGGAGCATAGGTCCACGCCTTAGATTCTGAATTATAGGCTACAGACTGCTTGTTAAACACCATCTGAGACTCCGGTTCCTGAGTTGATTCATTTAGTAATGTCTTATAACCATAAACTTCGAACTCATCATAATACTGTTCCAAACCAACTGTCGTAGCCGCTTTGGTGCCAACAGATTTCTGGGTGTAGGTAGAGAAATCAATCTCTACCTGTGACTCTTCAATATCACTACGAAATGAGTCGTTTGTACATGCAGCAAACATAGCTGCTGCCATCAATAAATATAAACTCTTTTTCATACTATTCATTTTTTCAAATCCAAACAATAAATTACTGTACCTCAAGTGAACCACCAGAAGTCTGTGTTGCCCATTCGTAAACATCTGCATCAAAGCTGATAGCTGCAGCACCTATTGATATATAAAGGTTATTCTGCCAACCTTCGTTAAAATTCAAAGCAGCATCAGTATTGCCATTGAACAGGTCAGCCAGGTTATAGAAGTAACTATAGCTCTGAGTATTTGAGCCACCGGTTGTAATGGTGTACTGGATATTTAAATAAGGTTGGGTTGCTGTTGATGTACCATCCAGATTAATGGTTTCAACACCTGCAACCTGTGGTATAACCAGACCCTGATAAACGAACTGTTTATCAGCACCCACTACTACATCTGCACCTTCTGCACCCTTTACGGCTGTAAGAGTAGCGGAACCTGATGCAGTCCAACGTGCAGTTGTACCACCAGCCAAAGTTGTTCCTGTTGGCAATTCTGCCAGCTCATCAAAGCTACCTGTATTAGCTATACCATTTACTGTCAGACTCTTCAAAGTAACTATACCATCAATAGATTGTGATTTGCTGATAGCAATATTCAATCTTGACAGAATGTGGTTGAAAGTAAAGTTTACTGCATCTGTAGTATAGGATTTATGCTCTGGAATATCTGTGGCAATCATAAGATCCTCGGCACCAAACACTGCTGCAGCATCTGGAGTATCTGCAGTTACAAGAGCAAGTGAAGCACCTTGTGCTGTAAAGTTTGAGATTGAATATGCATTGTTTGCAAAAACCCAGTCAACTGTCTGTGGAGCTGCTGCATAGAAAGAGTAGTGAGCTGCTGATTTATCCCAATAGCTAACAGGAGAATAGCCCCACTTGGAATCTGCATAAGTAACCAACTGATTTGTAAACACCCGAACATCACTATTTGCAACATTCTTAAAGCCATTAACCACAAAATTCTGGTGATAAGCTTCAAGACCATTTGTTCTATCTGCAGATGAATTATCAGCTTTGGTAGCTACAGGCTTCTGGATATAGGTTGAGAAACCTATTTCTACCTGATCGTCAGCTATATTTTCGCGAACTGAATCGTTTGTACATGCAGCGAACAAAGCTGCTGTTGCTAAAAATAAAACACTCTTTTTCATAATTCTATCAATTTAATTTAGTTTTTGGTTTTGTTTAATTCGTCTCCTTAAGTTTATTATGGTTTAACATTAACTGCTGGGTCTTCTGTACCAGGATTAACATCGAAACCACAAATAGAATTAACTGTAAAGTTGATTGGATCTGAACCACCACCAATATTCAATGTATATGTAATATGTGAATCAGTTCCCCATGCACTTGCCAATGTTACAGGCTGATTGATGAAAGGTTCACCTGCAATCTCATAATCAACAATGAATTTCAGAGCAGCAATATTCTGAGGAACCATTATATATGTTTCACCGTAAGCAACTGGATCTGCATTCTTTGTAATTGTAGTTGATGTTTCAGAAACTATAACTTCACCTGCAAGAGTTTCAGCTTCCATTTTCCATTCTGAACAATCAATTGCAGTCCATGTATCAGTACCTAGATTTGTAGCACTGGCAACCTGGGCAAATGTTGCTTCGTTCGCATTCCAACCCTGCATAACAAGTTTATTGATTTTAACACCCTCAATAGTTGTCATAACCTTGAAATCCACCTTTGCCATCACATGATGGAATTCAAAAGCAACTGCATATTTTGTAGCATTTTCTTCTGCTGCATTAACTGTTGCACCATTACGGTCAATAAGATAATCATAAGCTACTTCTGTGGCTTTACCCCAAGTAACATTTGAGAAAGTAAACAGTCCTGAAGTCTTATCAAATGCAATGTTAGCATTATAAGGTGCTGCAGCATAGAAGTTGTAAGTTGCAACCTTATCCCAATACTGAGTTTCAGCATAACCCCAATTAGCACCATTATCTGTACTTGTTACAGCAGTTCCATTAAACACCCAATAAGCGTCACCACCTGCGTGAGGTGTTTTCTTACCATAAACTGCGAAGCCACCTTCTTTAGCAAGAGCTGCTTTATCAGTAATCTCTGCCTTTGTGGTTTTGTTCAATACCTGATCAAATTTGATCTCCTGCTGGGAAATTGCATCGTTAATTTCCTGATTCTGTGTACAAGCTGCGAATGAAGCAGCAACTGCCAAAAGTAAAATACTCTTTTTCATAATGTTTTGTTTTTGATTGAAATTATTATTTTTATTAAACTCATTTACTCTGTTAATCAAACTGTTAAGGTTAAATCTCTTCTGTTCCATAATTGTTTAGTTTTTAGTTGTTATTTTAAATTGTTACACTTGCATTATATTCGTTACCCCAGTTCTCAACAGAAGCATTAAAACCGCCGCCTGTATTTTCGCTCTGAGGTTTATCAATATACTTATCATCTATCTCACTTGCATCAATAATAACAGTGATTACACCACCGGTTGGGCGCTGATGCATCTGTTCAGTAATGTTTGTAGTGTAGTTATAAACGTAACCTGAACGAGTTATCAGACCAACTCCTACATAATTGTCGTCTATCACTTCAGTAGATGCTTTTGTACGTTCCTGCAATGGAGCTACATCAGGTAAGCCCCATGTCAATATACGTGATGCAAAAACTTCACAATCGGCTGTTGTACCATTTGGAAGTTCCAGATTCTTAAATGACTGTGTTGGCTTAACATCTTCTGATGTAACAGAAACAGCTTCAGAATGTGTTCTGCGTGAAAAAAGTTCTACGCCCTGAGCAAGACCTGTAACAGTCATACCTTTACCGCCAAGGATTCTTGCACCCTTATCGTCCTGGTTATTTACTATTACAACCTGAAGAAGATAGATAAATGTATATGGTTTAAGGACTGTTTCGATATTAAAGACACTTACCACATTTCCAAGTGAATCGATTATCGTTTCATAATGATCAGGGTCTTCTGAAATCTGCATATCATCAATAAAGCTACCGAACAATTCATCTGGCTGGTTGTAGTCAGAATAATATCTTGAAGGAGCCTGAGCAGTTGATTCAGAAGCACGAGTATAAACATTCAGTGAAGTAGCACGTGTTGTAGCCATATAATCTGAATTCAAATCCTTCTGACCGAAAATAACATATTCAGTATCGGCATTGTAGAACAACATGTCATACCACTGACCTGCTGTTAGTGACACTCTGCCGCCGGCTCTTGTAAAGTTACGATTAAAGCTACCGGTTCTTGCAAAATCATGGGAATTCAAATCGTAGATTGTAGCACGAATCCATTCCGGCTCTGTATAGCCTAAACGGCCATGTACCTGCTCATCCCAGTTATAGAGCATTGAGGTCTGCCAGTCAATACCCCAAAGCATATCCAAACGGATGTCATTAATGTTAATTCTGATTTCTGACTGGTCAATTCTAAGGAACAGATCTTTACGTGTGCAGCTGGTAAAAGTTGACACAACAAGCAAAAGCAGACAGGCCACCATCTGCATCTTCTTTGTTTTGTTTGTTCCTTGTTGTGTCATTTTGTTTTTTGCAATCGATTACGGTGCAAAGGTACTTATATATACGCGCGACGATTTTTCAACACATAAAAGAGAAATGTTTAATTTTGTTCAGATTAAAATTAAAAATACACACAACGAAAAACATTTTAACAATTCATATAAATACACTACAAATCATTAAATACATTTTGAACATTCAAAGCATATTCCACCTTATATCAAGCACTTGTACAAATCTTAATACTTTTGACACAAATATTAATATTCAAAAGTTTTAAAAACCCAAAAGAGACAAAACAAAAATACATTGGCTGCTCACGCCGCCAATGTATAAAATCAATCAATTACAATAAAAAAGTTATTTACGAAGTTTTTGATTTATAAATATCAAATCATAGCTTAACGAAACTCCCACACCGGTAGGACCCAAGAATCTTAAGCGCCAGTTTCTTTCCACAAACTTTTCAGGAGCATCAAACCAATGATAGTAATACTTACCCAGATAAGGATTACCGGCATCGTATGGATCATAATAACTCTCATAATAGCCACCTTTTATGAAAAATTCCGCCTTCCAGCGCTTTGTTTTACCAAATGGCAGTACATATCCATAACCCAGACCTGCACCAAATCCTTCACCCTGATAACCACTACCAGCCTGAGAATCAAAGCAGATATCATAAAGATTTGCCATAGTATATACAGAGAGATAGTGACCGCTATAACTGCCATCCTTTTTAAAATACCTGCGGGCCTCAAGCTGCAGATTCAACATTTGCAGATACTGATGCTTACTGTCATCAGAATGCCAGGGGAATTCATACTCAAGCATATATGACCAGCGTCCGTTCAACTTTGGATAGAGTTCCAGTTCCACATTCCAAATAGGAGCATAGCCCATTTCCGGAGTAAAGAAAGAGTTATACAACATATTTGTCTTAACTGCAAGCAACGGACGTCTTACTGTAACCTGAGGTATCTCATTTGGCGGATAATATATATTAGGTATAGTAGCCTTCAAATCTCCGACAGGGCCAAATCCGGCAGGCTGAAACTTTCCGTAAATATGAACTATATATATACCGGTATTTCTGATTACAGGATAATATGTATTAAACAGATACTTATAGACATCACCTACTATAGAATCAGATCCCAATAAATTCTTCATTCTATATTCAGCAGAATCAGGATTTTCGGTAGCACTGTCTATTACATTCAGCACCAATTCCTTAGACTGAGAGCCCATCAATGGATCTGCCATAACATAATAACGCAGATTTTCCCATGATTCAGCTATCTTCCTTATCTGAACCAGAGGCTCCAGATTTGTATATCTGAAAAGCAGAGAGTCATACACCACCTGGGCACGCCTGTCTGTAAGCCACTTATTATGTCTGTAAGAACCTTCAGGCGACGACTGAGAAACCAGATCAATAAACAACACATTACCTACACCAATGGAATCAATCACACTGGCCAGACGACTGAATGAAATACCATTGTCAAGATAGGTTAAATCCAGTCTTACATCATCAAGACGGAAATGAATATCGGAATGATAGGCGTTTGCCAGCCCATCGCGCTGCATAGATACTGGTGAAATATAGTTATAAACCACTCCATTTCGCACAAAATGTTCGGCCTGCTGCAATGAATCCTGCCGAAAATCCTGCGCAAACGATACTGAAACTGCCAATAACTGCAGTAACAACATCAATACAAAGGGCTTACACAAACTAATTTTCACTCTAAGACTATTTTCTGGCTGCAAAGTTCATAAAATTCGTTTAAACGCTAAACAGAGAACACAATGTTTTTTATATCATTATGTATAAATAAGGTGGCATCACTCTGTCAGATTTGTAAATTTTAGCACAATTCATAAAACACAAATTGCAAATTATTAAAAAATATGTCTTTTTTATATTGTTAAATCAAAAAAAACTAATAATTTTGCAACAAAAATACAAAGGAGAGCAATCTACAACATTTTATGTTAAATCTGACTTTTACACTTATACCCTGTATTTTGTGTATCATGTGGTTTATTCTATCTACTACACGCACCAATAAAGACTTTCGTCTGAAGGCCTTTACTGCACTTATGTTCATATTTGTGCTCTATTTCTATTTTTCAGCAGGATATTCATCACCATTGGCAAACCACCAGCATCTGGTTATAATGGACGCAATTTCTAAAATCATAATACCACTTATCTTCCCAATATGCTATTCATATTTCAGAAAATCCCTTAAGACCACTAAGAGAAATGCTCTGGAGATGTTTTTTTATCTGCCTGCAATAATCATGGGCACTGTTGCAATATTCTCGATAATCTACATAGGATATGGCAACATGCAGGAATATATCATAGCAAAGGAGACTCAGCACACCCGTTTCCCGGAAGGATATGACACCGCAGCATTCAGAAACTACTTCTTCTTCTGTTCACAGCTATTCACCAACGTTGTAATACTAAGTGCGCTATTGTTGACAATCTACATATCAGTTAAATTATATCAACGCAATAAAGGCAAAAAAGGACGCTACTACCTGTTTGTAAGAAAAAGCGTTGATAAGACAACTGTTATAGGAAACATTCTGGTAATAATCAGTCTCACTTCAGCCGCAAGAACATTCCTGGGACGATTCTTCCTGATAGAAAACAGCAATTTATCTACCATAATGTTCTTTATTCAGGCTATAGCAGTATTTACCTGGGGATTTATAGAACTCTTCTTTACTGACGAAATAATCCCGCTAAGATCGCTATTCAACCCTGTACGAAAAATCTACGAACAGGCACCACAGAATTTAAGTTCAGAAGATATTGCTGATCTGCTGGCATCAGAACCAACAGAATCAATCAATTTCTACCAGCAAATAAACCAGAAATTTCTGGATTTAATGGAAAATGACCACATCTATCTTACACCAGGCATATCGGTAGATACCATTGCAAGAGAGATTGGCACAAACCGCGCCTATATATCACGTCTGTTGAACAGGACCTACAATTCATCATTTCCTGAATATATCAACAACAGACGAATCAAATATGCCAAACAGCTGCTTAGCGACGAACCCGAAGCTGTACTTGAATATGTTGCCATAAAGAGCGGATTCTCTACAGTTTCACAGTTCACCAGAAAATTCAAGGAGCTGACAGGTCAGTCACCGCGCCAATGGCAGAAGTCTAACAGAAAGTTCATCACCCCATTATGATAGAAACAGCAGTATTACTAGCACCAAGTGTATTCTCCTTTATATGGGGATTGATAAATGTAATGAGCCGGGCAAGAACATATCGTTACTGGATATTCAGTCTGCTTATGTTCATCACAACACTCTATTTGTATTCAGAAACATTCCTCTTTGCCGGACTTGACAGCAAAAGAGCACTGATGATATCTGATTTCGTATATAGATTTGCAGCTCTGACACTACCATCAGTCATTATGCTGTATGCAAGACGCGTAGCTTTTCACAAATACTACTCCAGATGGATAGCCGTACTATTCTTCCTGGCCATAGTAATTGTAACCTTGATAGCATATACAGCCGGACTAATAGGAAAAGACAACTGCATACAATTCTATACAGACAGAAGCAACGGAATTGACAACCCCATATATCACACCAATATATACAGAATGCATTATCTGATTACATTCCCAATATATTGGGCATATACACACACACTGTATGCTGCTTCACTTATCTACATTATTTTCTGTCTTGTAAAAAGGAATGTAGGATGGAATAATATAACATCCTTCCTGAAAGGCGAAAAGATGGAAAGACATAATCTGCAACTGTTATTCCTGATACTATTTCTGGTAATATTATATACACGTTTCCTGCTAAAGAAATCATTCCTGCATGACTATGCCGCAGCATCCTGCGTAATATCATTAATTCTCTGTATCACTATTCTGATAGTGGGTTACGTTGAGGTATTTGTAAAGATGCCTATGATTAAGCTTTCAGCCATACTGCATCCAATTGAAGCCATTACCATTCCGGAGCCTGTAACCATATCTGCTGAAGATAAAACAGAGCTGGATCTCTCCATAAGCAAAAAGTTCCTAGACAATCAGAGCAAACTGAATGAAATGTTCACAGATCTTATGGATAATCAGCACTACTACACTACGAAAGGAGTAACTCTGGAAGATGTAGCAAAAACCATGCAGACAAACAAAACATATATATCACTACTGGTGAATAATGTCTATAAAAAGAGTTTTCCGGATTTCATAAATTCCAGACGTCTGGAATACGCAAAAAGACTCCTTACCGAGTCAAAAGGAAGTTTGAAAATTGAAGAGATCGCTGATAGAAGCGGATTCCAATCCACAGCACAGATGTCCCGAAAAATCAAGGAATTTGAGGGAATTACACTACGCGAGTGGATAACTATTACTAACCAAATTGCAACTGAGGCAAGGAAATGATCCTTGCCTCAGTAATTTTTTATCAATATCTATAATATTACAGTCCCATTGTTGTCAGCATCGCACCAGCATAACGGCGTCCCAGTTCTCTGACACCCTTTAAGCTAAAGTGCAATCTGTCTCTGCCTGCCTGACATCCGTATGCAGGAACTACTATTGCCTGTGGTAATGTCTCAGGAAGTTTCTGAATAACATTGTTATGTCCTGCGCACATACCCTTCTGGTCAGCAGATACAACTTCACCTGCCAGCAAAGGAATTGAACCTGCCTCCAGACCAAGGTCTGCAAGAATATCATCATATATCTTCTTTACGTTTGCAGGCCAGTTTTCATCGTTTGTATTTGATTCACCCTGATGCAGCAGAATACCCTTAATAACGCCATCCTGCTGAGCCTTCTTGCAAAGTTCAATCAGACGGTTATATGGATTGCCACCATATTCGTTTGCAATATTCTTCATCCAGTCTGCAGCTGACGCTGTATAAGCCACACATTTGTCCTTATCGAACATATCAATTGAACAACCTGCAACGGCTACCATAACAACACCCACCTTAACATCTTCAGGAAGATTCTGAACCATTGTACGGCCAAAATAGTCAGCAGGAGTAAGACCTGTGCCACAACGTGCCAATGGTGGTACAGCAGTACGCCATTCACCCATCTTATTATCACCACAATCTACAGCCTGCATTGTAAGGAAACGAGGACTTACATTCTCCAGATCCTTAGCTTCAGGACGTGGATTACCCTCCATATTTGACTGTCCTATACAGATATAAATATGAAAATTTGGATCTGGTTCAGCCATCAAAGCTACCGGTGCCAGCATCAAAGCTGACAATAAAAGAATAAATGTTTTCTTCATTTTTGTTTAAGTTTTGGTTAATCTTAGTTATTTAAAATGCAATTTTCGCAATAAAAACGGATTTCTGCAAGAAAAACTGACACCTTTCCATTACTTTTGTCTAAAATTATGAATATTGATATGGGTAAGCTCACTACAAAAGCAAACAACGCATTTCTATTGGGAGGAATAATTATGATGGTTATGGTATTACTGATTGTAGTAATATTTGTCTTTTGGGCCCTCCGTTTAGACCGCAAAATGAACCTCGGACAGACATATCACGAAAAGTATGAATTTGTTCTGGACGAAAGCACATTGAACCAGCCCTTGCAGATGTACGTAAACGACAGTCTTATATTCAGTGGAACACCTTCTACTGTTTTCACTCTGAACGTAGATAGATTTGCCACAGAAAGCACACTCCTTGTGGTTGATACAGAATCAGATATGGTCAGCCTTATAGAACTGTCAGAAGAAGGCGAAAAGCTGATAATCAGCAAACAGGGTACTGAGTTTACAGGAACTAATCCTTAACCACCTTTAATATCTTATTATACACATCCTGATTATCCAGCATATAAGTTGCTATACTCAGGCAATTATCATCCTTCAGACTGTGATATATACCACCGCGCTGATAGTAGTATCGTGTAGCTATTTCCACAGCAAGAAGGCGTTTCAAATCTTCACGGAACACCTCCAGATCCTTATTCATATCATACTGCAGTTTCTGCTCCAAAGCCTTGAATTCATCGGCAGCCTTATCTGCCAGACCTTCAAGTTTAGCCATATCCTTTAGCAGATCCAGTGCCTTGCTGCTGTTGCTTTCAAACTTAAAGTCTGATTTATGGACATAATCCACAAATTCATCAAAGAGGGCATCTGTAACCTCAAACTCCTCCATTGGAGCAATCTGCTTGTTCTCTATACAGTATTTGTTTACAAAATCGAACAGCACCACATCGGTTGTCAGTCTGTACAGGATATCAGGCATTGTATCCAGCTTACATACTGAATCCGGATATATTCCACCATCAGCCTTCACCGGACGTCTTGAAGCTGTATAGAATTTATCTGATATAGTATCTGCACCCTGCTTGCTATCAGTACCATTTCTGCGCGCTGCATAATCTACCTTCTGAATACAGCGTCCGCTTGGTATATAGTATTTTGATGTAGTCAGTTTCAACGTTCCATTATATGGGAGCGGACGGGTACTCTGAACCAGTCCCTTGCCAAATGTTCTGTTACCCACAATTACAGCTCTGTCCAGATCCTGCAATGCTCCCGATACAATTTCTGAAGCTGATGCCGATTGTTCATCAACCATCACCACCAGAGGTAGTTCAGGTACCACCGGAGCACGACCGGTAGAATATGTTCTGGATGACTGAGGCGCCCTGCCCTTTGTTTCCACCACTTTTGTCCCCTTAGGTACGAACAGGCCAACAATATCTATTGCTTCGGTCATCAAACCGCCACCATTTCCGCGAAGATCCAGTATCAAACCCTCTGCACCCTGCGAAAGCAGCTCTTCTATAGCCTTTCTTACATCTTTTGAACAACCATCAGTAAAGCTTTCCAGTATAATGTAACCATATTTGCCTGCAGTCATACCAAAATATGGCACAGCCGGCAATGCAATAACACTACGCACCAGCTCTACATCCAAAGAATCAGACACGCCCGGACGACTAACTGTTACCACAAGCTTTGTATCCGGTTCGCCGCGCAGTTTATCACTTACCTCGGCATTTGTCTTTCCACGCATATCTTCACCATCTATGCGCAGGATAAGATCTCCTGCCTTCAATCCGTACCTGGCAGCCGGCATTCCTTCGTAGGGTTCTTCTATCGCTATCAGGTTCTTTTCCGGATACTGTCTTATTATAGCACCTATACCCGCATATTTACCGGTTGTCATCATCTTCAGGTCAGTCTCTTCCTGTTCTGAATAAAATTCGGTATATGGATCCAAAGACGAAAGCATCGCATCTATTCCCTTATTCACCGCATCCTCCAGATTGATGGTATCTACATACAGCATACTAAGATCTCTCAAAATGGAGTGGAATATATCTGAACTTTTCGAAGCCTGAAACCTCAGGTCCTGTTGTTTTGTAGCTGCCCAGGTTATCAATGCCGACAAAAGAAATACTATTATAACTGTTATTCTACTACGCTTCATACCTCTATTTTCTTAATATCTCCGCGAAGATATGATTTTTTTCACTGATTGATGATTTTTTTTGCGAAAAGCTATTGCATATTTAAAAAAAGGCTGTAATTTTGCACCGCAATTGAGCAACAAAGTTACTCAAGAAGTGATTCTTCCTTAGCTCAGTCGGTTAGAGCATCTGACTGTTAATCAGAGGGTCCTTGGTTCAAGTCCAAGAGGGAGAGCAAAAGAAAAGAGGTTTTTGGAACCTCTTTTCTTTTTTATTGTTTATACAAACTCATTACCATATTTAATTGCAGCATCGTTTACATAGCGCTTAAACTCCGCCTCATTCTCTCTGCGACATATCAGTAGTACATCGTCAGTATCCACAACCAGATAATCGGAGAGATCATCTACCACAATAAGTTTCTTCTGATTTGTCTCAATCAGCACATTATTCTTACAGTTGTATATCTGACTTTTGGAAGCACCAATATAGTTGGCATCTTCATCCTTCTTACAGTAATCGTAAAGCAGGCCCCATGTCTCTATATCACTCCAGGCGAATTCTCCCAGCGCCATATAGACATTCTCTGCCCTCTCCAGCAATGCCAGATCGATAGATTTATGTGGGAACGATTCATACACCGAATAGAGCAGATTTCTGCGAGCATCTCTATTATGATGGTTGTCGTATATCCTTTCAAATTGCTCCACCAGTTCTGACATATAGATTTTTGATGTGTTGATAAATGTCTCTACATTCCACATCAGAATACCTGAATTCCAGTAGAATTCACCACTTTCCACAAAAATCCTTGCAAAATCTTCTTCAGGTTTTTCTGTAAAGGTACGAACCTTATACATCCCGTCCAGCATCTCATCATCGGCCTGAATATATCCAAAACGAGTTTCAGGATGAGTTGGTTTTATACCAATTGTAAGCAGTCCGTCATTATTGTCTGCAAAACGCAGCCCCTGCTCCACCATTACATCAAAATCATTGTCGTCCGATACCACTATATCAGAAGGCACAACCATAACATTGGCATTCGGATTAATATCACGAATATGAAAGGCTGTCATTACCAGACTTGGTGCTGTACCTCTCATTATAGGTTCTCGAAGAATCTGCTGAGGATTCAAATCCGGCAGTAACTTACAAACTGTTTCATAATAGTCCAGATTTGTAGATACAATAATATTCTCCTGAGGAAAAATGCGTTTCAATCTATCTACAGTTCTACCCAGCAAAGTAGTACCATCATTATCAAAGTCTATAAACTGCTTTGGCATCTCTCTTCTGCTCAGCGGCCACAACCTTGTACCCTTACCGCCGGCCAATACTATACAATAGTTATCTGATTCCAACATATCGATTAGATTTTTTCATCTGCACGAAGTTAAACAATTTGATGGAAGTTTCAAATTTTGGCAAATGTTTTTAATATTTTGTACAAAAATATATGGTTTATTCATTGTTTAACCAGAAAAATCACTACCTTTGCACCGCAATCGCCCAGATGGCGGTATCGGTAGACGCGCTGGTCTCAAACACCAGTGGGGCAACCCATCCCGGTTCGACCCCGGGTCTGGGTCCAAGAAACCCTTGTAGAAGTTCTCTACCAGGGTTTCTTCTGTCTCACCACTCAATTTTGGTCACCTTTTGGTCACTTTTTTCTATTGGCAGATGATATTGCCAAGAACGCTGACAACTGTCTGTTTTAATCTTGATACTGTAAGCTTGACGGAATCCAAATCAAAGAATAAAAACGGTACAATTGGGGTCAAACCCCTTTTTGTATCATTTTTAAATGAAAAAGTTCGCTGCTGTGACGAACTTTTTTCATTTTTGCGTGTATGCAATAGTGAAGCGCTTCAAACAAAACTGAGTGTATCACGTAAAAGAAGAAAAAAAATGAAAAGAATACTGTTCCCAATGATAATGTTGGCTGTTTTCCTGACAACCTATGCATCAGCAAAAACCAATATAACCAACTCCAATGACAAGCCCCAGCAGATTGTCTCATTTGTAAAGACAGAGCATGATGCCGTATGGTACGCCCGTCAGGCTGAACTTTGGAAGGCCCAGGTTACATTGACCCCTGATAATGACGACGCCTGGATAAACTGGTTCCACGCCACCCGTTACAAACTGATGTTTGAGAGTGAGGACGATGATTATGATGACGCCCCCCTTATTGAGATAGCCGAGAAAGCACGCAAGGAACGCCCTGAAAGCTATGCCCGCTATTGTCTGGATTACTACAGCACCAGGTGGTTCAATGGATACGACGACCTTGAGGACAATATGGAGAAAGCCATTAAGATGCGTCCTGACAACGCCTATATGTATAAGGATTACGTCGTGTATCTGCTCAACACAGGAAAGACAGAGCTAATGGGAGACATCCTCAAGAAATGGTATGAGACCGGAGAGTTCTCTTATACCCTACTCTCATACGCCTATAATCAGTTGGCGGGAATGGACCTTAACGGAATCCTGTTTGTAAACGGTGATGTCTCTACTTTCTCAAGTCTCATGATTCAATATGGAAAAGGACTGAATACTGACAAGACGGTCATATGCATAAGCCTTCTCTATTCACCCGAGTACCTCAAGAATATCTGCAATCAGCTGGGTATAGCTCAGGTAAGCGGTCCTACAGACTGGACCGAGGAGGGAATGCAGAAATGGGAGGAGGAGTTCTTACTTAACGTAGCGAACAAGACCGGACGTCCCATCTATTTCTCAACATTACTGTCAAATCTGCCTTTCAAAGACAAATTGTATTCTGAGGGTCTTGTCTATAAATACAGCCCCAAGCGTTATGACAATCTCTCTGTAAAGCGCCGCAACTTTGAGGATATCTACCTGACAGACTATCTCTATGAGACATTCACCCCCGAAACATACGAAGCATCGGCCTACAGACTAAATCTGAATTATATACCATGCTTCAAGTCTCTGCTTGATTTCTACAAGGAAAACGGTGACAGGCGTCAGATGCGCAAGCTGTACTCAATGATGAAACGCATCGTTGCACGCACCGAGAATATCAGCGATGAGGAACGTAAACGCTACAACGATGAGATTGACCGCTGATACGTTCCGTAACCTTTACCTTGAGCACGGTCCACGTGCCCAAGGTTTCTTCCTCAGGATGACAGGCTATGACCTTGAACTGGCCCGTGACCTGACCCAGGACCTCTTCATGCGCTTGTGGTCCGCCAGAGACAATTATGACACTAAGCGGCCGTTCCGCACATGGATGTTCGCCATAGCATACAACATGCTCAAGAACGAGTACCGTCGGCAGATGACAGTCATGGAGTATGTTGAGAGCGTTGAAAAAGAAGAGCCGACTGTGGAAACCGATCATCTGGAAAAGCAGCAGCGCGACCAGATGTTGAGTGAAGCCATCGGCCGTCTTCCGGAAACGCAAAAGGTTGTGTTCCTGCTCCGTTATGAAGAGGAAATGCCTCTGTCAGAGATAGCCCGCGTATGCAACATCCCTGAGGGAACTGTAAAATCACGTCTGTTCAGCGCGCTGACAGCCGTGCGTGAATATTGTAAAATCAATGAAAATCAATAATATGGACAAACTGACTGAACTTGAAAAAGAGAGCCGGGAACTTATTTCCGCTATCAAATCCAAAGCTGATAAAGAGAATCTGGAGATGCCCCTACCCTCACTGGACATCACGGGAAACGAGCCAAAACTACTGCGTCGCCGCATACCGTCTTGGGTAGCTGCAGCGGCCATGATTGCAGGCATCGCGATAGGTATCGCACTGCCCCAAATAGGCAGAACAGGACGGGACGCCAAAACATCCTTCAACTACGCAGACACTTGCCGCAGCGTAGCCCAGAACGATGTAAACCTCTCCCTCCTCATAACCTCTCTGTAAATATAATTTAGAAAAACAGCACCATTAATTTGGATTGTTATGAAATATTGGTAACTATGCATTGTAATAGTTATCAATATGAAAACGACATCTGTAGCACTTGGTCCCCATTTTGAGGATTTTATACAGGCCAGTATTCTGAGCGGCCGCTATAACAACGCCAGTGAGATGGTGCGTACCGGCCTGCGCCTGCTGGAAGAACAAGAACAGAGAATAGCAGCTCTGCGTACTGCCATTGAAGAAGCTTAGAAGACCTGTACAAAATCTGGGAATACACCCTTGATACCTGGTCTGAAACACAAGCCGACAAGTATTATGGACTTCTTGAGGATGCCTTTGACGTTCGGTCGCCTATCGGTCGCCTTTTACGGTGGTTATTATAAACACACCTATCAATCCATCAATCTTTTGATAATGAACTAATTACTTACAATAAAAGAATACACGGCAGCCACTCGTTATCACCGATTATATCGCTACGGCTCTGGGTACTGAAACGGAGAAAGTTATTCAACTCTCTCCGTTTTTTTCATGCCATCAGGCGATGTGGACAAAAATAAAGTCTTCGTTAAAATGCTTCATCGTTTTATTCTTGTTCCTTTTTTCGTTTTAGCATCATATCCTCATCAAATAATGATTTCCCAAAAGCCACCTTTGTCTGGACCAACTCGACGGAGATATTTACCACGCATGGCTTCAATATTGCGGTAAATTGAAGTTTCGCTAATTCCAACATTATTTGCCAAGTCAGCTCTCGGTATGTACGGATTTTCTATCACCAGTTCAAGTATCTTGATTCTATTAGCTGTTAATGTCTCTCCCAATGCAGCAGCCTTTTCTCTCAACCTTTCTGTTACCTTGCCATGATTTTCTGCTACCTTTTCTGCTACCCCATTATGGTTTTCTGCTACTTTTCCACCGTTTTCTGTTACGTTTCCAGCTTGCTTCTGTACGTTTTCTGCTACCTTTGGCACAGTAATCTTCAGGATGAACTCGTCAGTTCTGAAAGATGGGACATTTAACCCGATAGCAAAGATATGGCATTTCTTTGATGTTACAAGAAGGCAAGAGTAGAAAAGATATAGCAAATAAGAGACACGTATAAAGTTACGTGGAAGACAAACACAAAAATGGTACTTTGCATCTTAACCTTCGTAGAAAGGGAAAGAAGTATAATAAACGTGGTAATTTGATACATACAATAACGGCAGACAATGGAAAAGAATTTGCTAAACATCAGGAAATAGCAAAGGAATTAGATATTTCTTTCTATTTTTGTAAACCGTACCATTCTTGGGAACGTGGTGCTAATGAGAACAGCCCCCAAAAAGAGACTTGGTTATCTCACACCAAACGAGAAATTTAATTTATTATTAACCAATCAGAATTCTGGTTACATTTGTAAGTTGAATTCACCTGATTAAATTATGAAAGCAATTAGAAAGCAAGGTTCAAGAGTTATCATATTATTAATATGGAGTTTGACTTATATAAGTTGCAACACAACAAAGGTATTTAATAGCAACGGTACAGATCATCTAAAATCAGAAACAGGCAAAATTGAATTTCTAGGAAACAAAAATCCCAAATCAGGAGATATTATTAAAGGTGTAGTGTTGTATAAAGATGGTACTCCATTACAACAAGCATTTATATCAGAAATAAATAAATCAGGAAAGAAGAAATCACTTTTTCTCTCAGATAAGGATGGAACATTTAGTTTAACTATTGATAATAGCAAAAATAGATTATTAGTGACATACGTAGGTTGCTACAACATCCAAACTCCCATAGAAAGTGACTCAATCAAATTTATAATGGAAGATATAGCTCTTGAATATGCTCCGGAATTTATAATTTCTAAGAAAAAATAAGGGAGACAGAAAAAAAATTCTGTATCCCTTAATTTATTTCACTCTTACTTCTCATTTGCTTGAGAATTATTCTCTTCCTTTTCATTCTGGCTCTTTAGCAGACAAGTATCATGAAACTTATACTTTCTGTTTGGCTTACCAAGAGCTTTAATATCCGAACTTAATGACCAGAACATAATCCTACTGTTTTAATATCAATTGCCGAACAAGCTAAATATTGTACCCAGTGATGATACTGCTGTAGATACAGATTCTGATGCTGCAGCGATGTTTGCAGCTGTGCCTAAAGCACCGGTAGCAGTTGCAACTGTTGTATTGTTGGAAGCAGCATTTGTAATGGCAGACAGATCCAGATTTGACAATGTAGTAAGAGTACTCATTACATTATCTGAATTTGACTTGTTAACCAAATTATTGGAACCCAAAATCAATCCACTGGCAAAATCTGCATAGAACGATGACTTATCTGATGTTGACTTCAATTCCTGAACACCATTAACCAAAGAAGCCATCTGAAGCATTGTACTGATATTTGTCATATCTAGTTTACCACTCTCCTTATATGAAGAATAGAGATTTCTAAGAGCCACACCTGATGAGTGACCACTCTTTGATGCATCTGAATTTCCTGCAACAGAACTACCCAGAACGCCACAAGAAGCAAAGGTTAGCATTGCAACCAGTGCCAAAATGATAGATTTAATTTTCATAAGCTAAATATTATATTGTTATTACAACATTGCCTTAATAGATTCTGCAATCTGAGCATACTCTTCGTCAGAAAGTTTCAGACGAGGATTGCTGAACTGCAAATCTTTCTCACTCTGCAGAGGAACAAGATGTATATGAGCATGAGGTACCTCCAGACCCAAAACAGCCTGTCCAATGCGCAGACAAGGAATAGCCTTCTTCTGAGCAATAGCAATCTTCTTTGCAAAGAGATGCAATTCAGAAAGCTCCTGATCAGTCAGATCAAAGATATAATCCACTTCACGCTTTGGAACCACCAAAGTGTGTCCCTTTGCCAATGGGCTGATATCCAGAAATGCAAAGCAATTTTCTGTTTCAGCAATCTTATGGCAAGGAATTTCACCTGCTATAATTCTACTAAATATTGTCATAAGGCCAACTTAAATGGTTATTTCCAGAATTTCAAAACCAATCTTTCCACTAGGAATTGTAATCTCAGCCACATCACCTACTGTTTTGCCAAGCAATCCCTTTGCAATAGGTGTATTACATGAAATCTTACCTGCCTTAAGGTCTGCTTCGCTTTCAGGAACAATAGTATATGTAACCACTGCATTATTCTTTACATTGCGAAGTTTCACCTTTGTCAGAATCTGAACAGATGATGTATCAATCATTGATTCATCTATCAACTTTGCGTCTGCAATCTGCAGCTTTAGCTGAGCTATTTTTGATTCGAGCATAGCCTGTGCCTCTTTTGCAGCATCGTACTCTGCATTCTCTGACAAATCGCCCTTATCGCGTGCCTCAGCAATCTGCTGAATCACCTCCGGACGACGTACATTCTCCAAATACTGTAATTCGGCCAACAATTTCTTGTAGCCCTCTTCCGACATATAAGCCATATCTGATATAATTTTAATTGTTACACTTAAAAAAAAGATGAAAAAAGAATTCCAACACACCATTGGTTGGTGTTGGAACCCTTTTCTATAATCTTGTTTGCTTCTACGCAAAGATATAATGTTTATTCTAAATCTCCAAGTATTTAGCTAAACAAATTTATTTTAATAGCTTTTCTATCTTCTCTTCAAGACCTTCAAAAGCCTGCAATCTCTCCACCAGTTCACCTTCTTTATTTATAAGGAAGGCCGATGGCAAAGCAGATATTCTGTAACTTGCAGCAATAGTAGAATTAGCACCTTTTTCATCGCGTACGCAGGTCCAGGGCAGATTTGCTGCACCTGTAATCCAGAAGTGCTCATTGGAATCCAGAGAGACCTGATAGATGGTAAAACCACTTGACGCAAACTTATCATAAAGTTTACGCAACATCAGATTATACGCTGCAGAATAATCACTATTAAAGAGAGTAAAATCAAGCAGAACCACCTGTCCCTTCAGGTCAGAGAGTTTCTGATCCACTCCGCGGTAGTCAGGAAGCTTTATATCTATAATTCCGGATTCTGATGTAATCTGTTCCAGACGCTCCACTGTTTCTGCTGATGCAGGACGAGCAGGAGCAGTCATAGACATTCCCTTCAGGGCAATGTTGTGAATATGTTTTGTACGCACCGCATCTGGATAATGCAGATCCATCTGGGTAGCTACAGCAGCAAAACATTTTGCATCCTGTCTGTCAGCCTGCGCATTAAAAAGTGCATTACCTCTAATAGTCATAAACAGAGCATAATATGCTGCAGGAGTTCCCGGATTGGAAAGAACGTATTCATTCTTAATCTTTGTCTTGAATACATCTATTTTTTCCATAATTGTGGCATTCATCACGCCCACTTCCACACCATTAAAGCCCTGCAGAAGCTTATTAATTTCCTGCGTCATACCAATCTGTTCCATAACCAGATCCTTCAGACGACTGTTCTGTTCAGAACCTTCTACTCTATATGAGACTGCCATTGAAGGAAGTGCAGAATAGACCGATATGGTTTCTGTTGAATCTACTGCTATATTTATAAACTGTTTATCTACACGCAAACGATAGAACTCAAAACAGTCAGGAGTTACCGGATGGGAAAAGGAGAATCTTCCCTCTTCGTTCAATTTAACAGAATCTATTGTTTCTGTTTTATCGGCACCTACCCTGTCCAGATAGAGAGTCTTTTCATTTGCTTCCAGTATTACTCCATCAATAGTGAACCTGTCAACATTTTGCTGACAGGCCACTGTTATAAGTAATAATGAGAGTAAAAAAAATATATTACTTCTCTTCATTTTCCTTTCTGTTGTTACGGAAGTTACCGCCTTCACCTCTTTCAGGACGTGGACCGCGCTGAGGACGCTGTGGACGTTCACGTTCCTGATAACCTTCAGGTTTTTCAATCAGAACTCTGCGTGAAAGTTTGAACTTACCGGTCTTCTGGTCAATATCGATAAGTTTAACCTGAATCTTATCGCCCTCCTTGATTTCAGTCTGTTCAATCGTTTCGTAACGTTTCCAGTCAATTTCTGAAATGTGGAGCAATCCATCCTTACCAGGCATAAATTCAACGAACAGACCGTAAGGCATTACGCTGCGAACGGTACCTTCGTAAACTTCACCTACTTCAGGAACAGCTACTATAGCACGAATCTTTGAAATAGCTGCATCGATGCTCTCCTTATTGGTTGCAGCAATCTCAATTCTGCCTGCACCATCAATCTCCTCAATGCTGATGTTTGCACCGGTTTCTTCCTGCATACCCTGGATAATCTTTCCGCCCGGGCCAATCACTGCACCAATGAACTCCTTAGGGATGATCATTGTTTCAATGCGTGGAGCATGTGGTTTCAGGTCA
>JAGCKJ010000173.1 GCA_017647575.1 Bacteroidaceae bacterium
AAAGCTCCCAAACTTGGGTACGGGTCAGGATTCGCCCTAGGTCACAGCCGGTAATTAACCAGTTAACTAATGCTCTAAAAGGAAAGACCCCAACCGATGGGATTCGGTCAGGGTCAAGAGGTAGGTCAGAGTGCTTGTACTGAGATAAACACTGACATTATCAGGAATATAATTATTGCTTTAAGCATCACAGTCAAGTTCACAATTTACAAATTCACGACCTGACTTTGTTCTGCCCCCAGTGATGATTATTGCAAAATCTTCATCGCCCATGATGTCCACTATCTCAAGAAAAGACTTGATGAAGGTCTGGGAGATAGTACCGACTTTGAGATTGCCAGAAGTGAAGGTAAGAACGGTATCGGTATAGGTTTCAATTGTACCGTCCTGCTTGTTGCGTGCCTTTTCCTCGGTGTAGACTGCGTAAAGGTCTACGGGAAGGGAGCGACCTTTTTCGAGATTCTGCACTTTTTCAGAATCGCCTTTAGTCATTCGATAGACCTGCTTCTTGTCTTTCTGATTGATGTTTGTCTTGATGAAGTTCATAACCTTTCTCCTTTTGCCCGTTGGGGTACGGGTCTTTATTTAATATTTATTTCCCCGTCAATGCCCTGACCCGTTTCCGTTTCAGGGCATTAGCTGAGAAACAAAAAAATTAGATTTCGGGAAGTTTTCCTTCTTTTCTTAACTGGGTATAGATTTCAATTGCTCGATTCATTCTCTTGTCATAAAGGAAATCATATCCCTGTGATTTACTGAAAGTTGCTGAATCGCTATACACGCTCATTAGTTCATTCACGAACTTAGCAGTATCTTCGGTACTTGTCTTAGTTGCCCCAACTTTTTTAACTTTGATTTCTACTTCGATGTTATCAAGTATGATTTTCATTTTATGTTCTCCCTTCCTTTTGATGATTCTATTATACCATAATTACAGTAGATTGCAATAGGTATTTTAAATTTTTTCCTAGTTTTTCAAATTTTTTAAATGCAATATAATTTTGTCAATATCTTGTTTGGACAGGTTGATTAGGTCAGTATAATCGTTTGACCTTCCTAATGTATAATCTTGCTCATTGATAAATACATTTCGGGTTATATAGATTTGATGACCGTCAGAGTTATACCAACCTAAAGGGGTATCATTGTAAACGCTTTCGGTTTTACCGCAGTTGTGGAATATAAAGCCTTCCCTGAACTTATCCAACCCTCCCGCTTTGGTTAGTGCTTCTGCTCCCAGTTTCTTACCTACTCCTGAAACCGTTATATGTATTTCTCCATTTTCAGTATAAGCGTATTTCTTTGCCCCTTGAGTTATGAAGCTGTCATATGTTCCATCATGTTCGTAGACCCCGCCGTAATGGGTAACACCTTTTATATCAGTAGCATACAAACCGCCTTTAATGGCTAACTGTTTAACATCTTCATTGTAACTGGTGAAGTCTTTCTGACCGATAAACTTACATGAATCGGTATCACAATAAATCAAGTCATCACCGCAAATATCGATTCCATCTTCAAGGCTTTTTCTGGCATGAGCGGTTGTCCATACCCCGAATTGATAACAAGTAAAAGCACGCTTTCGGCTTTGTTCCAGAAGTTCATTATCAGGGATTGTTAAATCTTCCTTATAAAGTTCTGGGGTTTCTGAAATATCATTAAAAAGGATTGACCGTTTAACTGGGTTTTGTACTGACATACCGTATATGCTGTTCAACAGTTCCTTGTTTTTCATGTAAAACAGTTCCTGACCCTTAACCCCTTTTAATTCTGTTTTCTTTTTATAAAATTCAATGTTGCTGTTAACCAGACCAGAAGGCAACCGACCATAACTGGATTTATAAGCCTGAACTAATGAAGCACTAAAGGAATACTGTTTCACGACTATCAACCAATCTATGTCAGTTACTACTATTTCTATATAGTCTGCTCTTAATATCCTTCCGTTATCGATTGTCGGGTTTATGCAAGTCAGGGTCTTGTCAAGCGGGATATAGGGAATGACAACATATTTACCCCTGATTGTTAAATCCTTCAAAGCTATGTGCATCAAGACAGCTTTGCCCCGCTCTATCAACTTATCGCAGTAATGTATATCGGTGCTGTGTATCTGTTCAAACGGGTAAATAGGGAACTGTTTACAGACTTGCTGAAATGGGTAACTACTGGTTATATCCATTGAAGTTATCTGACCTGATATTACTTCATCTGCATAATAACGGTTACAATGGGTATTCCCGCCTCTGAAGGCTTTACGCAACAACTTGAATACTTCAAAATCTGGGTACGCATCTAAGATTTGTTTATGCTCTGCTCTCATAGCATCTTTACAAATCCTTCTGACGAAACCAGTTGAAGTCAGGGGGATTGATGTAAGAGTATCATTATTCAACTCAAGTATTTTATGAATTGATTCGACTAACCCTAAAACATCATATACGCAGTAGTCAAGTTCAGAATCAGTTAACGGTGTATCAGGATAACGCTTGACCGAATAATTAAACTCTTGTCCTGACAGTTTCTGATGTTCGACATTGTAACGCTTAGTCAGGGCAGACAATGAAAGATTGGTTAATAGGTAAGAGCATCTAAATTCCAGATTACCCAGAACAGCCTTTAATATCTTTCGGTTGTCTGTTGGAAAAACATTTCCATCGTCAAAGTGAAAGATACCCGATAAGAATTGAAACTCATATGACAAGTTATGAACATACACAACTGTTTTACGGTCTTTCGACTTTTGGTTAAGCCATTCAACAAGGGTCTGGAACTGTTCCCATGTTCTACCGATTATAATATAATCTTCTATTGCAAATTGCCAGATATACATGAATGATTGTTGTATCTCTGGAAGTGCAGTTGTTTCAATATCGAAGGCACAGACTTCTTTATTATATTTTACTCTCGATTTAAAATATTTTGGTTTGCTGTCTGGGTGAAAGTCAGGAAGGTTTGTTATATCAATACTGTCGATACGGTGCAGATTGGTTTGTTGATTTAAGTTCATTAAATGCTTTTCTCCAATCTGCGGGGTTTGCCCGCTCAGAGTTAAAGACTTGACCGACAACTTCTGAATCAGAATCGTATTGTTTACTGAACTCTGAAGCCTTAAACCACTTCATGAACTCAACAAGTTCTGGATAATCAGATTTATCTATATCCCAACCCGATTCGTTTAGCTGATTTATAGTATAATCTCTGCGTTCACGCAAGCCAGTTATTGTTGACCCTTTATTTTTCAGGAAACGGGAAACATCACGCAGTTCCCGTACCAGTTCACCAGTTGATATTATATTCTTGGTTACTCTGAAATACTCTGTTTCAGGCTTACCGAATTGTTTTACATTCTTTTCACTTGTCAACCTCTGGTAGCGTTTTACTGCTGTGCTTCGCATCTGGCTATATGCCTGACGGAGTGTCTTATCAGAAAACTCCCCAGAAGCAACAGCCTTCCCCAGTTCTGTATAAGATAGGGATTGAATATACTCTATAGTTCTTGCTGATACTTTATTAGCCATTCTTAAATGCTCCTTCTATTTCAATTTTTACGCTTGCGTTCTGATAATAAACCCGCTTGTCAAGTATTGCCCCATAAACAAACCAGTATTTACGCTGAAATGCTCTAGTAGATAACGGCAACTTTTCAAAGTGTTCTGGCGATTTTACCCCAGATATACAATAATATTCCCGCTTGCTTTTATGCTTCATTATTGTTGTGTTGCCATATGCACATATAGGGTTGTATTCCTGAAGTGGTTTAGATTGTACATTTTCATAATCAGACTTTGAAAATTCATTATTTAATGCCATATCTGAAAAATCCTGATTGTTAATGACCTGATACAACACACTGTTTCTCTTTTGCTCTGATATAGGACTATCGATATACCGATAAATCGCAACCATGCCCCTGACCGATTTATAAAATTGATGGTTTTTGCTCATGGTTACTATTGTATCAAGACAACCCAGAGTATCAATTATTTTACTGTTAACGGTGTTGCTGTTGGTTGCCAGAATGACCTTTAACGGTTTTCGGTGCTGAAGTTCTCTGTTTCTGTTCAGGCTTTCAAGAACATTGGCAAAAGCTAACCCTTCTTCTTTTATCGGTTTTTCGTGCCGTTCTGGAATTATCTCATCAAAGAACAGCACTTCAAATTTTTCTGCACTGAGTGAACGAATCGAAGAAAATGTGCTCAGGGCAATACCGATTGCAAAAGGGTCTTTTGTTTCTTCTGTTGTAGTGTCGTAAAATCCAACGGTATGTTTACTCAGCTTTTCTGCTGTTATGATTAGATGATGGTCTTGTGCTATCTGGTTAAAAGGATTTAAAGGCGGGATTGTTACCGCATCAAGTTGAGTTTGTGTTCTTCTCATATAGATAAAAGGTATCTGTCTTTTATATAGTTCATACATGATACTGTATGATTTGCCGATACCCCTTCCACCTATGGCAACAACAAATGCCTCAGGACTATCGAGTAACAATTCTGCATTTATCCAACCTTTACTTGTGTACAGTTGGCTTTTTTCCATTGTTCTTATATCTTTCTCTTTTAAGAAATTCCTGAACTTGCTGATATTTTCGGTAACAAGACCAACTACAGAAAATGCGTTGTTGTGATTTAAAAACATACTGGGAAATATCCATAACATAAAATAATTTACCGCATCGGTAACATTTACATGGATAACTCAATGTGATTCACTCCTTTACTATAATATTAAATGTGTTACTTGTGATTGCTATAACTGAAACAACCTTGTAATAGTGGTATTCCTCAGGGCAATTATCCCAGAGATTGAACACCCCTAACTGGATATACTCCCCCCTTCTGGTTAGTTGTTTTAGGTCTGCTTTCCCAGTCAGTTCTAATACTGACCATATCTGACCTAAAGTTAAATCTGGCATTATATCACCCCTACTTATTATATCATAGTTTAGGCTGAATGGTCATTCAGTTTACTAATATTTAAATTCTGATATAATGATAACTTATACTTGACTTATCCATAATAAAATGTTATATATTAAGTAGGTCAAAAGGTGGTGATGTAGTATGCCTGACTTTACCCCGATAGTACAGATTATTGGTGCATTAGGTTTCCCTATAACAGCTTGTGTCTATCTGTTCTACTCCATGCAGAAAGAACGGGAGCGTAACGAAGCACAGAGAGAGGCAGACAGAATAGAGCATAAACAAGAGATGGAAAAAATGACTGAAGCACTACATAATAATACTTTGGTAATTCAGAAACTTGTTGACACTTTGACCCTTCCGTCAGAGAACGGAAATCACTAAGTTAATAAAGGGGGTCTGTGCATTGACAAGGGACGGAATCCCGCACACGGCAAGTCAGCCAAAAAGACCCCCTTTATTTTATCGGTGCTGTTATGAAAAGTAATTATGATATTGCTATAGAAGTTCTTGAAGGGAAATGGGGCAACGGCTCTGAAAGAAAAGAACGACTAATAAAATCAGGTTATAACTATGATGATGTTCAGGGTATAGTTAATGCTTTGATACATGATGGATATTTGAACAAACCTGAACAATCTGTTACCCCTGACCCCGATATTCTGAGTATCGATTATGACCCCCAGAAGTACAAGGGGATTCAAGTCAATGTGATAGTATGAATACAAATTATATTATTAGACAGCTTGAAGCTATGACGATGAAAGTTAACCATTGGTGCAACTTTGCTATTATTTGCGGGTCTGTTGCTTTGGCACTTTCAATCGTTTGTGCTATATATTTATTGTTCTTTATGAAGGGAGAAGCATATGACGATTGCACAGCGAATCGAATTAAGAAGGCTTGGTTATACCAAAGAAGAAATAAATGAAATAATTGAGCAAGAGAAAACCCCGACCCCTGACCCTGACCCAGTTGCAGAAGTTGTTGAAGCTGTTACACCTGACCCAGTACCAGAAACCCCGACCCCTGATATTAATTCCCAGTTACTTTCAGCAATAATAAATCTAACTACTGTTCTACAGACCCAGAAACTTAACAACACCCCGCAACCCGACAGCATTAAACCCGAAACTCCCGAAGATATTTTTAATTCTATTTTGAAAGGATAATGTAAAATGCCTAATTTTATGACCGTTGAACAGGCTTCAACCGTTCTGAATAATGTTTATTCACAGATTACCGGAAATTCTCTAAGTTCTGTAACTGGTCTTAGTGACTTTGCTTCAGTTGCTCAGGCTACACTTCTTACTGGCAGAGACCCAGTACTCAATGCACTTTCGCAGATGTGGAGCAGGACAATATTTGCATACCGTGATTACAAAGCACCTATGAACACCCTTGAAATGGATATTGACCGATACGGTAATGCAGTACGGAAACTTTCTCCCGTTTCAAGACAGATGCAGGACGATGAATCATTCACATACCCAGTTGCATATGATGCAATCAACCATTCTTCCAATCCATATGGCGATGGTGTTTCTGTTGATATGTGGAAGATTGCAAAACAGAAAGTTCAGCAGATGAACTTCTATGGTACTGCAGTGTATCAGCAGAAATATACTATCTTTAAAGACCAGTTTGACAATGCTTTTACTTCTGCGGAAGAATTTGGACGCTTTAACTCAATGCTTATGGCAGAGCGTAACAATGAAAAAGAACAGTATAAAGAAGCTGTTGGTAGAGGACTTCAGCTTAACTTCATTGGCGGACTTATCGATGAAGGTGCAACAGACCGTGTTGTGCATCTCCTGACCGAATACAATACCGCAACTGGTCAGAACCTTACAGCCACTACCGTTATGCAGTCTGCAAACTTTGTACCCTTTATGAGATGGGTGTGGGCAAGAATCAAGACCATAATTAGACTTATGGGCAATCGCAGTTACCGTTATCAGACTATTGTCAATAATGAACCCATTTTAAGATTTACCAGACCTGAAAACATGCGTGTTGCGATTCTCTCACAGGCTTATGACCAGATTGAAACCATGGTTATGTCAGATACTTACCATGATGATTACCTGAAAGGTGTAACTTTTGAATCTGTGGACTTCTGGCAGAGTATAGGCACTCCCGATAGTATCAATGTTACCCCAGTTTATACCGATGCTACAGGTGCTGTTAAAACCGCTTCAAGTGCTGTTTCTCAGAGCGGTGTATTCGGTATTCTTCACGACCGTGATGCACTCGGTTACTCGATGGTCAACTCATGGAGTGCAGTAACCCCGCTCAATATCGATGGTGGTTACTGGAACGAATCATACCACGCAAGAATCAAGACGATTCAGGATAACACCGAAAAGGCTGTTGTTCTCCTTCTGGATTGATTTTGCTCATATACTTTCCCCTTCCCCAAATGCCCCAGTATATTTTTATAATGTACTGGGGTAACTTTAAAAGCAAGGTGATATTATGTCATTAACTGTTCAATTTTGGGGTTTCGGTAAAAAAGAGAACTCAACCCTACAACCGACTTCAACCCCGCTTGCTACATATAATGCAGTTGAACTTAAAGATAACTGCTCAATAGTCAACCCCGCCTTAAAAATTAATGTTCCTATTTCTCATAATGTGCATAGATATAATTACTGTTATATTCAGGAATTTAGCAGATATTATTATGTGACTGACTGGGTTTGGAATTTAGGGTTATGGGTTTGTGAACTTCAGGTTGATGTTCTAGCTAGTTTCAGGTTGGAGATAGGTTTTCAGCAACTCTATGTATTAAGAGCAACAACTGATACTCAGGGCAGAGCAGATTTTGACGGGAACATTGTTGACAGCACATACCCGACAACCGCTCAAGCTAACAGCTATTCAACTGCATATAATACAAATCCTTTTGCGGGAAAGTATGGTACTAATTCTGCAACTTACATTGTAGGACTTATAAATAAATCAGCTTCAGGTACTCAATATTATGCGTTTGATTGGTTGGGTTTCCGTCAGTTCTGTCAATCATTGTTCAATTATTCGTCAGGTTGGCTTGATATAGACCCTACTGAAATTTCAGAGGATTTACAGAAGGCATTAGTAAACCCGTTCCAATATGTTGTTAGTGCTTTCTTCCTACCGATTGACTTTGATTGGTTTTATAATAACAGTATCGGTACTTATACCAATACAATTGAATTTGGTTGGTGGTCTGTAACTAATTCAGTTGGCGGGAGAATACTTCCAT
>JAGCKJ010000174.1 GCA_017647575.1 Bacteroidaceae bacterium
AATCCACAGAGTCATGGCCATAGGCGATTGTGTGGTAGTCAGTTTGATGCACTTTTCAGGTTCGCGATCAATGATGCTCAGTGAAATAGTACCTACAGGCGATACACTGCAACTTACGTTATCGGCATCGAAACGCAGGTCCTCTATTTTGTCGGCAGGAAGATTGTCCTGCAATCTTGCTACATTGTTAAGATCTGACAGCATGCTATAGACAGCACTCTGTGAAGCTGCTATCATCTTAACTCCGCTTTCGTATCTTTTCATATTATTTACCCCATTCAGATGGATTCTTTCTCCATTCGTTCAGTGTATCCAGGCTCTCTTCCTTAATGTAACCTGAAGCGAGAGCTGCTTTCAGCATAGACTGGTAGTCTGTCAGAGTTTCAAGCTGAACTTCAGCCTTTGCAAAAGCCTCTTCTGCAACAGGGAAACCGTATGTGAATGATGCTACCATGCCAACCACTTCTGAACCTGCATTACGCAGAGCTTCAACAGCTTTAAGGCTGCTTCCGCCGGTAGAGATAAGATCTTCAACAACCATCACCTTGCTGCCCTTTTCCAGGTAACCCTCAATAAGGTTTGCAAGACCATGGTCTTTAGCTGATGAGCGTACATAAACGAAAGGTTTATCCAGACGATCTGCCACTAATGCACCCTGTGCAATGGCACCTGTTGCAACACCTGCAACAACATCGAATTCACCGAACTTCTCTTTTATCAGTTCGCACAGGCTATCACAAACCAAAGTTCTTACATCAGGATATGACAACGCTTTGCGGTTGTCGCAATAGAATGGAGATTTCCAGCCCGATGCCCAGGTAAACGGAGCCTCCGGCTGTAATTTTACTGCACTAATCTTAAGAAGTTGTGATGCTATAAATTCTTTTTTCTCGCTCATAAAATCTGTTTTTATTTGTTAAACTGCCGCAAAGGTACTGAAAAAAGAACTATCTGTTTGTTATTTATTATAAAACTAATTAAATAGATGCACCAAAGCCGAAAATTGTTGTTATTTTTGCAAAGTTTAAAGTATAATATTCAAAATAATGAAGATTCGTAAAGGATTTCTTGCACTATTGGCAGCTCCTATACTATTCGTTTCCTGTTTAAAAGGAGACGAAGAGGTGTTGGACCCATACGCTGCAATTACAGCTTTCTCGGTAAATAATTTCAAGGTGTGGTATCACGACATCAATATAAATGGAAACGATACGCTGGTTTACAGAACAGAAAGCGGAACAATGTATCCAATGACAATAGATCAGCTGAACAACAGAATTTACAATGTGGATTCAATATCACATGGAGCTGTGGTCAACAGATTGTTGCTTAATATAGAATCGACAGGTTATGTCTATTACAGCAAAAAGAGAGCTGATGGCACATACGTTGATACAATCTGGTCTTCTTCAGATTCCATTGATCTTTCAGAGCCGTTAAAGTTCAAAATCATGTCACCGGATTCCAAGTATATTCGTGAATATGATGTTCGTCTGAATGTTCATAAGATTCACCCTGATTCAATGTCATGGGCTAAAACAGATACAATAGGTTTCACTGCATTGAAGGAACAGACTTCAGTGATAAGACAGGATTCTATCTATCTGTTCGGAAAGGATGCCATGGGCATACCGGTACTTGTAACCCGTAGTATAGAGAAGAATACCGGATGGTCGGCGCCTGTAGAACTTCAGGGGGTAGTTGCCGATGCGTGGAATGCAAATGTTATACAATATGAAGGATTGATGTATATAGTTCAGGACGGAGAACTCTATCTCTCTGCTAATGGATCAGACTGGACAAAGTCCCAGACAACAGAAAGATTCCGCAGTCTGATATCCCAGTCAAATTCAGAATATTCTGAAGGTGTATGTTGGGCTCTCAGTGAATCGGGCGATATATTGAAATCAGCAAATATGACAGATTGGGAAGTGTATCAGACATCTGTTGCTTCATTCCCGAGCAGAAATATATCCATGATTTGTTATCCGTTAAAGAGCAACCCGCAGATATTGCGCACAGTTCTTGTTGGCATAGATGACAACGAATTATTGTCAGCATCAGTATGGACACGTCTTTCTACTGACAGCGTGTGGACAAAAGCAGCTCCATCATCAACCAATAACAAAATTCTTCCAAAACTGGAGGGTATGTCACTGATACGTTATGATGAAGACCTGTATGCATTTGGTGAAGGTATGATGACATTCTATCAGTCAAAGGACAACGGAGTGACATGGAGAGACTGCAGTCTTTTCAGTGATGATTACTCTTCCTGGAACAGATATATGAAGTTCCCGTTTGAACTTGTCAGCCTGAAAGCAAAATTCACATCAGTTACAGATTCCAACAATGTTATATGGATAATGACAGAGACAGGTCAGGTGTGGCGCGGAGGAATAAACAGATTGATGAAATAGCATAAAATGATAAAAAGTTTACGATACATACTATCTATGGTGTTGCTTGCCGCACTATTGCCTGTTAAAGCCCAGGAAGAGGGTTATCTGGCAGAAATAGGTCTGGCAGGTGGCGGATGTTTCTATATGGGCGATGCAAACAGCACATCCCTGTATAGCAACACAAACGGAATGGTAGGTATTGTAGCCAGATATAATGTAAACCCCAGATTCTCCATAAAAGCCGATTTGGTTTCAGCCGGAATAGAGGGTAGTACCAGAAATATGGAGGGAGCAGTTCCCGCCGGCGATATAAGTTTCAGCCGTACTGTCTATGATTTCGGTGTACAGGCAGAATGTAATTTCAATGCATACGGAATGACATCGTGGAATGGTAGTCGCAGATTGGTGCCATATTACCTTCTGGGTGTGGGTATGACATACGCTTCCAAACCTGCAGAAAATGTCTTTGCGGTAAATTTTCCCGTAGGACTGGGGCTACGCTACAAACTGGCAGAGAGAGTTAATCTGGGTCTGGAATGGACCATGCGATTTACATCGTCCGACAAACTTGATGTAACCGGTGTGGTTAACGGAACATCATTGAATGACCCGTTCCAGATAAAAGGAAAAGGATTTAAAAACAAGGACAGCTATAGTTTTACTATGCTGAGCCTTACATTCGATATATTTGCACGTCCCTGTGACTGCAATTAAACGTATAGAGTTACTATGTACGAAGAACTGATTGATAAAAACAGAATTCCGGAACACGTTGCCATAATAATGGATGGAAATGGCAGGTGGGCAACACAGCAGGGAAAAGAGAGGACAGAAGGGCATATCCAGGGTGTTCAAGTGATAAGACAGCTTACCCAGGATGCAGTAAGATTGGGTATCAAATATCTTACTCTTTACACCTTTTCCACAGAAAACTGGAATCGTCCCATTGAGGAGATAAATGCCTTGATGCTTTTACTGTTTAAGAACCTGGAAGAAGAACTGTTTGTAAAGAACGATGTAAGATTTTGTGTTATAGGTGATATTTCAAGAATACCGGAAGAAGTTCGTGCCAAATTAAACGAGCTGATAGAAAGAACGTCTAACTTTAAGAGATCCACTCTGATTCTGGCATTGAGCTACTCTTCAAGATGGGAGATAACAGACACTGCAAAGAAGCTTGCACGTCAGGTTGCAGAAGGAAAAATATCTCCGGAAGAGATTACAGAAGATATGTTCTCGGCAAACCTGAACACAAACTTTATGCCGGATCCGGATCTGTTGATACGTACAGGTGGCGAAGTCAGATTGAGCAACTATCTGCTTTGGCAGGCAGCATATTCTGAGTTGTATTTCTGTGACACCTTCTGGCCGGATTTCAACAAAGAGGAGTTATGTAAAGCTATCCTGAGTTATCAGGAGCGTGAACGTCGTTTTGGCAAAACCAGCGCACAAATAGCTGAGGAAAGTAAAGAAAAATAAGATGATGAAGAATTTAAGATACATATTTATTCTATTTGGATTGCTTCTCATTCTGCCGGTTGCTGCTCAGGAACCGCAGGTAGATGAGTCGCCCGTTATACTCTATTCCGGAACTCCTAAAAAATACGAAATAGCAGATATCATTGTTACCGGAGTTGATAATATGGATGCCAACACTCTGATTGGTCTCTCGGGTCTTACCGTTGGACAGATAATCACAGTTCCGGGCGATGAAATATCATCAGCAATGAAACGTCTGTGGAGAAATGGTCTATTTGCAAACGTACAGATTATAGCCAGCAAGATAGTCGCAGGCAAGATATATTTGGAGATAGCGCTTGAGCAGCGTCCAAAGATCAAGGATATTATCTATCATGGAGTTAAGAAGGGCGAAATAGCAGAACTGGAAGATAAGATTGGTCTGATCCGTGGTAACCAGATAACACCGAACATTCTGGACCGTTCAGAAATTCTGATACGCCGTTATTATACCGAAAAGGGTTATGACAATGCTGAAATCAGGGTGCAGCAGCAGGAAGAGGTCGATGAAGACGGACTGGTGTATGTTGATATCTTTATAGACAAGAAAGAGAAGGTAAAGGTAAACAGCATTGTTCTGCAGGGTAACTCAGCTGTGGATGAAAAACTCCTTAAGAAGGTAATGAAGAAGACCAATGAAAAGGGCTATTTCAATGATTTCCTGCGCACCAAGAAGTTTGTTGACGGTGAATTTGAAAAAGATAAGGATAACATCATAAACAAGTACAACGAACTTGGTTACAGAGATGCCTACATAGTAAGTGACAGTATCGTACATAACGTTGAAGAGAATACAGTAGATATCTATCTTACTCTGGATGAAGGTGATAAATACTATCTCAGAAATATCAACTGGGTAGGTAACACCGTCTATAACAGTGAAGATCTGGCGGAAGTTCTCAGAATGAAGAGCGGCGATGTATATGACCAGAAGAAGCTGAAAGAACGTACTGTAGAAGACGAAGATGCAGTGGGAAACCTGTACTACAACACAGGTTACCTGTTCTATAATCTGGATCCTGTAGAAGCAAATGTAGTAGGCGATTCCATAGATCTGGAGATGCGTATAGTAGAAGGTCCTCAGGCAAAGATTAACAGAGTTAACATCTTTGGTAACGATCGTCTGTATGAAAATGTAGTACGTCGTGAACTCTATACACGTCCGGGCGATCTCTTCTCAAAAGAGGCATTGACAAGATCATTTATGAATATAGGTCAGATGGGACACTTTGATCCTCAGACTATCAATCCTGATCTGCAGCCTAATTATACTGATGGTACAGTTGATATCAACTGGGAACTGGATTCAAAGGCTAATGACCAGATAGAACTGTCAGCAGGTTGGGGACAGACCGGTGTCATAGGACGTGTAGCGCTTAAGTTTACCAACTTCTCTATGTACAACCTGTTCCATAAGAGCGATAACTACAGGGCATTCATTCCGCAGGGAGATGGACAGACATTCTCAATAAGTGGTCAGACAAACGGTAGTTACTACCATTCATACAGCATATCGTTCTTTGAACCTTGGTTAGGAGGAAAGAGACCAAACTCATTCTCTGTAAACCTGTACTATTCAAAGCAGTCTGATATCAGTTCAAACTATTACAACTCTGCGCTGTATCAGAACCTCAACCAGTATATGTATGGTTACGGTAGCTATTATGGCGGATATGATTATGGATACGGATATTCAAGCTATGAATCCTATTATGACCCGGATAAGTACATTACTCTGTTGGGAGCTTCAATAGGCTGGGGTAAACGTCTGCATTGGCCGGATGATTACTTTACCGTATATGGAGAGTTGGCATATACCAGATATAAACTGAAAAACTGGTCGTACTTCCTGATTAACAATGGTACCTGTAACAATATCAATCTAGGAATAACATTAAGCCGTAATTCAACAGATAACCAGCTTTATCCAAGAATTGGTTCCGATTTCTCACTTACAGTTTCAGCCACACCACCTTATTCATTATGGGATGGCGTAGATTATGCAAATCTGGCAAACGATCAGACATCTGCAGCATATCAGCGTGAACTGCAGGAGAAACATAAATGGATTGAATATCACAAATGGAAGTTCCGCAGCAGAACATATACATCATTGACCGGTGGTCAGAAGAACTTGGTATTGATGACACGTGCCGATTTCGGTCTTCTGGGACACTACAACAAGTACAAACGTTCACCATTTGAAACCTTCTACGTGGGCGGTGATGGTATGAGCGGTGGTTCATATACCTACGCAACTGAAATGGTAGCCCTGCGTGGTTATGAAAATGGATCTCTCTCTTATTATACTGAGAGTTATGCATACGCCAGACTGGCAGCAGAATTAAGATTCCCACTCATTATGGAGAATTCAACTACAATATATGCTCTGGCTTTTGTTGAAGGTGGTAATGCCTGGGGAAAAATTAGTGAATTCAAACCTTTTGATCTGAAACGTTCAGCCGGTTTAGGTGTAAGAGTCTTCCTGCCTATGGTTGGTATGATGGGTATAGACTGGGCTTACGGTTTTGATCCTGTTAATGGTTCTACTCAGCATTCCGGCAGCCAGGTACATTTTATACTTGGTCAGGAGTTCTGATGTTATGTTTAACATTTAAATTAGAGAAAGTTATGAAAAAGATCTTATCATTGATTTCGCTGTTGTTCCTGCTATGTGCAGGTGCAGAGGCACAGAAGTTTGCTCTCATTGATATGGAATACATATTGGGTAAGATTCCTGCATACGAAAGAGCAAATGAACAGTTGAATCAGTTCTCAAAGCGTTGGCAGGCAGAGGTTGATGCTATCTTTTTAGAGGCAGAAACTCTGTACAAGAACTATCAGAATGAGGCTGTCTTTCTTTCAGAAGAACAGAAAGTAAAGAAAGAAGAAGAGATAGTAGCAAAAGAGAAGCAGGCAAGTGAACTGAAACGTCAGTATTTTGCTCCTGAGGGTGAACTCTACAAAAAGCGTGAAAGTCTGATGGCTCCTATACAGGATGAAATATATGAAGCCGTTAAACAGATAAGTGAAACTAACGGTTATCAGGTGGTTGTTGACAGGGCTTCAGCAGGCAGTATGATATATGCATCGCCTAAAATTGACATAAGCAATGAAGTACTACAGAAATTAGGATATTCAAATTAATTGACTACCTTTGCACTATACATTGAAAGTAAAATTTTAAAAATAAATACAATTATGAAGAAGATTTTGATGATGGCAATGTTGATGATTGCTCCTATATGTATGTTTGGTCAGAAGTTTGGACATATAAATTCAGCAGATCTGTTGCCATTGATGCCGGAATATACACAGGCACAGACAGATTTGCAGACACTTCAGTCTCAGTTTGAAGAAGAAATCAAATTGATGCAGACAGAATATAATAACAAACTTCAGGATTATGAAAAGCAGGCTTCAACCTTACCTGATAACATCAGAGCACGTCGTGAACAGGAACTGATAGAGCTCCAGGAGAAACTTGCGAATTACTATCAGCAGTGTGAAGTAAATTTGCAGAACAAATCTGCAGAACTGATGAACAGTATCTCTACAAAGCTTACAAAAGCTATTGAATCAGTAGGTCAGGAGGGTGGCTATATCTGTATTTTTGATCTTGCAGGTGGTGCTGTTCCATTTGTAAATACAACTTTGACCACTGATGTTACACATACAGTGAAGGCTAAATTGGGTATCCAGTAATATATTGATATATGTTCTACAAGAAGGGAAATAGGGTTTTATGCCCGTTTCCCTTTTGTTCAATTATCGGAAATTCTTTAAAAACATAATATGCGAAAGTCATTCATACTCTCATTTTTGCTAATGGCTTTGTGTGTAGTTTCAGCTAACGCACAACAAGGCAGTTTTGGTTATATTGCTTTTAAAAAGACCATTCAGCTTATGCCTGAATATATGGAAGCACAGCTTAAATTGGAACAGATACAGGCAGATTATAGGAATGAAGTAGAACGCTCCAAGCGTGAATTTGACAGACAATACACTGATTTTATGATAAATCAGGATCAGTTGTCCTCTACTATTGTAGCTAAGCGTCAGAAGGAGTTGCAGCTTCTGATGGATAGTAATGTGGAATTTCGTAATATGGTTAATAAGTCCATAGAGGAGCATCGCGCATTACTGCTGGATCCATTAAGACAGAAAGCATTAGAAGTAATAGCTGCTGTATGTAAGGAAAAACAGCTCGATTATGTTGTTGATACAGACCAAAGAACCTATCTTTACATAAATTCTGACCGCGGTGTGGATATTACAAATGATGTATATCTCCGTTTGGGAATAACAGTGCAGATTGAGGAATCTATGCAGGAGATAGAATCAACTATAGAACAGTAGTAACAATAAAAGATTATTGATATGCTTACCTCCGATAAAGGTGGTCCGATAGGAATTTTTGATTCCGGTTATGGTGGCTTAACTATTCTTACTCACATACGTGAGGTTATGCCCGAATATGATTATCTCTATTTAGGTGATAACGCCAGAACACCTTATGGTACAAGGTCGTTTCAGGTTGTGTATGAATTTACGCTGCAGTGTGTAACCAAGCTCTTCGAGATGGGATGCAGACTGGTTATTTTAGCGTGTAACACTGCATCGGCAAAAGCTCTTCGTAACATTCAGCAGAATGACATACCGGCTATAGCTCCGGACAGACGCGTGTTGGGTATAATTCGTCCGACGGCAGAATGTATAGGAGATATAACAAAAAGTCGCCACGTAGGTCTGCTGGCAACACCCGGTACGGTAAAATCAATGTCTTATCCACTTGAAATAAAGAAGCTCTACCCTGAAATAAAGGTGGTTGGCGAATCTTGCCCTATATGGGTCCCCCTGGTGGAGAATAATGAATCATCATCTGACGGAGCAGACTATTTTGTAAAGCGACATGTAGATAATCTGTTGGCAAAAGATGATAAGATTGATACCATTATTTTGGGTTGTACACATTATCCTTTGTTGTATGACAAGATAAGAAAGTATGTACCGGACCATATAGAGATTGTAACTCAGGGAGAATATGTGGCTACGTCGTTAAGAAGCTATCTGGACCGTCATCCGCAGATGGATGAAAGATGTACCAAGAATGGCAATTGCAGATATCTGACTACAGAAGATACAAACATCTTCCTGCCTGCAGCATCTATTTTCCTGCATGAAACCATAAATGCAGAGACAGTCTCATTGCAGGATATTATTGATCGATAACCCTTTTTGCCAGTTTACCTATTGGTTTGATGGATATGTAGCTGACAACAAGAACAGTTGCCAGAACCAGTACTATGTCCTGCCAATAGACATTTACAGGGTAGGCGTCAACAATGAAACCTCCGTTTGCTCCCAATGGAATAAAACCGAAATGCTGTTGTAACAGCGCTGCTATAGTTCCCAGTACAACACCCGACACAGCTCCCAGCATTGAAATCAGAATGCCATCATATACAAATATCTGTGTTGTTGTGGAACTGTCAGCTCCCAGGCTTTTCAGAATGTTTGTGTCTGCCTGTTTCTCTATCATAAGCATTATTAGAGAACTGATAATGTTAAAGCAGGCTATCAACAGTATGAATGTAAGAAACAGGTATGAAATAAATTTCTCCAGTTTCACCACTTTAAATATATCTTCCTGCTGTTCATACCTGTCAAGTACCTCAAAGTTACTTCCCAAAATGGAGGCAATCTTCTTTTTAGCCCTTTTTATCGATATATCATCGGTTATCTTCAATTCTATTGCTGATGCTTTATTCTCATATCCGGTCAGCTTTCGTGCCAGATCAAGTGATACAATTATGTAGTTGTCGTCATATTTTGTCTGGTTCACCTGGAATGCAACACCCGGCGAATAGATACTGCTGCTGTTAAAGTTAGATGCAGCATTTAACATGTTTACACGTTCCCCCTGCTTGGGTACATAGAGGTTAAATGGCTCTGCAGGCTGCATTCCGCATCCCAGATTTCCTATAATACCTATGCCGGGAACTCCATATTCAAAGACCTGATCCGATAACATGAATATGCCTTTGCCTCGCAGAATCTCCTCTATGCCCGATGTTGAGTAAAAACTCTCTTCAACACCTTTTATCATCACTATCTGTTGTGAATTGCGGTATTGAACCAGTGCCTGCTCTTCAAGAGAAAATGAACACTCTTCAACAAATGGCAGTGCAGTAATCTCATTAACCATATCACTGTCAGCATTGAACAGCTTACCCTGTGAGGCAACAATCTTCAGTTCAGGGTCGAATTTAGTAAATAGTGTGGCAACCAGTTCATTGAATCCGTTGAACACAGAAAGGGTACAAACCAGTGCAAAAGATGCCAGTGCAATACCGGCAACCGATATACCCGATATCACATTAATTACATTGTGGCTCTTTTTTGCAAAGAGATAGCGCTTTGCTATGTAGAACGGAAAGTTCATTGTAGAGCTATTTCTTCAGCAGTTCGTCAATATGCTCCAGATAGTCAAGTGATGTATCCAGGAAGAAACGAAGTTCTGGAATTATACGTAGCTGATGGCGAACTCTCTGACCAAGGTCGTAACGTATAACCTTTACGTTACTGTTTATGTTCTTAACAGTCTCTTCACCTTTGTCTGACGGGAATATGCTTAGATATGCACTTGCAATGCTCAGGTCAGGGCTTACTCTTACTGCACTTACAGTTACCAGCAACCCTTTTGTCAGCTTGGTCTGCTGCACAAACATCTCGCTCAGCTCTTTCTGAATGAGTCTTGAAATTTTCTGCTGTCTAGTACTATTCATAAATCAAATATTTCTTCTTATTAAAGTTAAACCATCCCTTACAGGGACAATGGAAACGCTCACCCTGTTGTCGGTAGCTACCATATCATTAAACTCTCTGATGGCTTTCGTTTGCTGGTCCTTATTGTATGCAGGATCTGCAACATGACCATCCCATAAAGTGTTGTCGGCTATTATAAAACCTCCTACCTTAACATAATCAAACAACAATCTGTAGTAGTCCGGATACTCTCTCTTTTCGCCATCAAGAAATATCAGGTCAAACATCTTTCCCAGTGTTGGTACAACCTCTAAAGCGTTTCCTATATGTAAGGATATTTTATTTTTGTTTGGCGATTTGTCAATCCATTTGCTAATAAACCCCTCAAGTTCATCATCTACCTCTATTGTATCAATATGGCCATTCTCGCCAAGCCCTTCTGCCATACAAAGTGTAGCATAGCCGGTAAATGTACCCACTTCAAGAATAGATTCAGGTTTAATCATCTGTACGAAAGATTTTAGCAGTCTTCCCTGAATATGGCCTGATGCCATACGCGGATTCAGCAACTTAATATTCGTCTCTCTGTATAACGAAGACAACAAGCTGCCTTCAGGTTCAATATGAGCCGAAATATACTCCTCTATGGCATTTTCGCCTGTATATCCTATAACCTGTTCCTGTGATGACATTTTTTTAATACCTTTACACCCACTTATCGGCTACGAAGTTAGCAAGTTTTTTGCTTAGATGGAAATAAAAGAACAAAATCAGTTGATTCAAAATTACAGGCAGTACCTGTTGCTTGAAAAATCACTATCGGCAAATACGCTGGAAGCATATCTGAATGATGTTTCCAAACTCTTTTCATTTCTGGAAGATGAACAGGTATCAATCTATCAGGTTACTCTTGAACATCTGCACACCTTTGCTGCTGGGTTGCGTGACTTGGGAATAAGCCCCCGTTCACAGATAAGAATCATATCAGGAATCAAATCATTCTTCAAATTTCTTCTGACCGATGAATATATTGATTCAGACCCCAGTGAATTGCTGGAATCGCCAAAGATAGGACGCCATCTGCCTGATGTACTAACAGTAAATGAGATAGACAGAATAGTCTCTTGCATAGATCTTTCCCAGCCTGAAGGGCACAGGAACAAGGCAATGATTGAAACCATGTACAGCTGCGGGTTGCGTGTATCTGAACTGTGTGGGCTTAAGATGAATGACCTCTATATGGAAGAGGGTTTTCTGAAAGTTACCGGCAAGGGCAGTAAGCAGCGTCTGGTTCCAATGTCACCTGCTGCAATAAGGGAGATAGATTTCTATATAAACGGAACCAGAAGATTTATAGATATAAAACCCGGAGCAGAATCTTACCTGTTTCTAAGTATAAGAAGAGGTAAACCCATATCCAGGGTTATGGTATTCGATATTGTAAAAAAGCTGGTGCAGGAGGCCGGTATCACCAAGAATGTAAGTCCGCATACTTTCCGCCATTCATTTGCTACACATCTGCTGGAGGGCGGGGCAAACCTGCGTGCCATTCAGTGCATGCTGGGCCATGAAAAGATAGCTACAACTGAAATATATACGCATATTGACAGGAACAGATTGCGTCAGGAAATTGAGATGCACCACCCAAGGAATATGTCAAAATAGCATAAATTTTGGTTTTATAGCCCCGTAAGTGCTATATATTATTAAAAAAAAGGCCTATGTGAATTGTTAATCAATTCTTTTTTTGTAGTTTTGCACAACTGTGTTTACTACGTAAAAACGAATTATTCATTTTAATAAATTAACTATGATCAAGAAAATGCGTATTGCGCTGCTTGGCGCAGGTGTTTTATTGCTGGCAAGTTGTTCAAACATGCAGTTGCCAGAGGGTACTTCTTTTTCAGTAACTCCTCAGATTCTTGAGGCTGTTAATGGTGAAGTTCCTGTAACAGTTGATGGTACTTTCCCAGAAAAGTATTTCAACAAGAAAGCAGTTGTAACTGTAACTCCTGTTCTCCAGTGGGAAGGTGGCTCTGTAAAGGGTGACGCTGTTACATTCCAGGGTGAAAAGGTAGAAGGTAACAACAAGGTAGTTATCAAGAAGGAAGGTGACAACTACACAATCAAAACTTCTTTCCCTTATCAGCCAGAGATGGCAAAGTCAGAACTCTATTTGACTTTCGACGCTACAGTTAAGGGTAAAGTTAAGGAGATTGCTCCTATCAAGATTGCTGATGGTGTTATTGCAACAGCTGAACTTTACGCTCAGACAGCAGAAGCTGCTAACACAGCTTTGTCAAAGGACGCTTACCAGCGTATCGTAAAGCAGGCTCAGGAAGCTAACATCATGTTCGTTATCCAGCAGGCTAACGTTCGTTCAAGCGAAAAGAAGAGCGATGCTATCACAGCTTTGAAAGAGGCTATGGCTAACTTCTCAGCAGATACAAAGAACTACGGTATCGAAAATCTTGAAGTTTCTGCTTACGCTTCACCTGATGGTGCTACAGATTTGAACGACAACTTGGCTGGTCAGCGTGAAAAGAACGCTAAGAAGTATATCCAGAGCGAAATGAAGAAGAGCAAGCTGGATATCGCAGTTGATTCAAAATACACAGCAGAAGACTGGGACGGTTTCAAGGCTTTGGTTGAGGGTTCAAACATTCAGGACAAGGAACTTATCCTCCGCGTTCTTTCAATGTATTCAGATCCAGAAAAGCGTGAATCAGAAATCAAGAACCTCTCTTCAGTTTACAAAGAACTGGCTGACGAAATTCTTCCTCAGTTGCGTCGCGCTCGTTTGACATTGAACTATCAGTTGATCGGTCGTTCAGATGACGAAGTTAACGAAGCATTCAACAACAATCCTAACGCACTTAGCGTAGAAGAACTTCTTTATGCTGCTACATTGACAACAGACCAGAACCGTCAGAAGTCAATCTATTCAACAGCTATGAAGAACTATCCAAATGACTACCGTGCATTCAACAACTTCGCTGAAATAGCATTTGCTAACGGTGATCTTGCAACTGCAGAGGCTAACTACAAGAAGGCTCTTGCTCTGAACGCTTCAGCTCCTGAAGTTAACACAAATATGGGTCTTCTCTGCCTTGCTAACAACAAGCCTGCAGAAGCAGCTACATACCTTGCAAAGGGTGGTTCAGTTAAGGAAAATCAGGAAGCTCTTGGTAACCTTTACATTGCACAGGGTCAGTATGATCGCGCTGTAACAGCATTGAAGGGCAGCAACACTAACGGTGAAGCTCTTGCTCTTATCATGAACAATGATTATGCTGGTGCTAAGAGAGTTCTTGCAGCTGTTAAGAACGCTGATGCTAACACTTCATATTTGGCAGCTGTTGTAGCAGCTCGCACAAACGATAGTGCAGCAGTAGCTCAGAACCTGAAGAAGGCTGTTAGCCTGGATTCTTCAATGAAGGCTAAAGCTCAGAAGGATCTTGAATTTGCTAAATATCAGGACGCAGTTAAAAACCTTTAATCCTTATATTAAGTGAATTCGCCGAAAGATGAACTGACGGCGTTGCTCGCATTGAACAGAATAGATAGGATAGGCTCCATAAGAGCAAAATATCTATACGAACAATTAGGGAGCGCACAGGAAATCTTCAGGAATAGAAAACATCTTAATGAAATAATCACCGGAGTCAACCAAAGTCTTATTAATGCACTGGATGACTCCGGTGTTTTTATAAAAGCAGAAGAGGAACTTCAGTTTATAGAGGAAAACCACATTAGATGTCTGACACCTGAACACCAAGATTACCCATCCCGATTAAGGGATTGTGAAGACGCACCATTGTTGCTGTTTACCTTAGGCAACGCAGATCTGAATACTACAAAGATAGTATCAGTGGTAGGTACCAGAAAAGCTACTGAATATGGACGCAGAATGTGTAACCGTCTGATAGAAGAGTTACATACGTTATGTCCCGATATATTGATAGTAAGCGGTCTTGCTTACGGAATAGATGCAATATCTCATAAAGCAGCTTTAGATAATAATTGTAAGACAGTCGGTGTGCTGGCACACGGATTGGATATGATATATCCCAGAACCAACAGGGATATGGCTAAGCGTATGCTTGATTGTGGAGGACTGGTAACTGAATTTATGAGCCAGACTATACCTCTGCCTAATAATTTCCTTAGACGTAACAGAATTGTGGCAGGATTGGCCGACGCGGTTGTAATAGTTGAATCGGCGGCCCGCGGTGGTTCATTGGCCACTGCCGATATGGCACAAAGCTATCATCGTGATTGTTTTGCCTTTCCCGGCAGTGTTGGCGATATATACTCTGAGGGTTGTAATGCGCTTATTCGCGATAATAAGGCAGCCTTAATCACCTCAGGCAGTGATCTTGTCGATGCCATGGGGTGGGGCACAAAAGGAGTAGGGAAGAGCGAACCTATTCAGACTGAGTTGCAGTTTGACCTTACGCCTCAGGAACAGCAGGTATTTGATAAGGTAAGAGAAAAAGCACAAGGCGTACACATCAATACTCTGGTTGTAGAGTGTAATATGCCTTATGCTTTGATAACCTCTGTACTATTCAGTCTGGAAATGAAGGAGCTTGTTAAACCATTTCCGGGTTCAATGTATAAACCACTTGTTTAACTACGCCTTCTTTTTTTAAAGTTCTGTTCCTTGAACTGTGATGGAGTAAGGCCGGTTTCCTGTTTGAATACAGTACTAAAGTATTGACTTTCAGTGAAGCCGGTCTTTAATGCTATCTCTCCTATAGTCATATCAGTTTTCAGCAGCAGATCCTTGGCAATATCCATTCTTATACGACGTATGTATTTGTTTGCAGATGAACCAATCAGGTTACTCATCTTATTAAATAAGGTGGTACGGGAAACCCCCATATGATTAGTAATCTTATCAATATTCAGATTCTGGTCTGAAATATTCTCCTTTATAAAGCTGTTAAGCTTATGTACGAATTCTTCGTCAGCGATACTAAAGGTCTGGTCTTCTGAAATTTCAGAGAAGAACTCTGATGCATACTGTCTTCTGATTTCATATCTGTTTCTTAGCTGGCTGCGTATAATCTTGTACAGAGCCTTTGCATCGAACGGTTTTGGAATAAAGGCATCTGCGCCCATTTTGTAACCCATATCCTGATTCTTTGGGTCAGTTCTTGATGTCAGGAGCAATACCGGTATATGGCTAAGTTCAACATCTGTCTTTATCTTCTTACAAAGTTCAAAACCTGTCATCTTAGGCATCATAATATCACTGACTATTATATTAGGCATCTTGCTCTTTGTAACCTCTAGTGCCTCCTTACCATCGTGCGCAGTATAGATTTCTTTGAATAGTATAGAATACTCCTTTGAAATAAACTCCAGAATATCTTCCTGGTCATCTACAATAAGAAGTGACATATTCTTAGTATCAAAATCGGTTTCGTCTATGAACTGCTGGTTCTGCTTATTCTGGTTATTTGAGTTAATCTCTTTTGTATTCTCAATGCTCTCAGTAGTATCTGTGCTATTGGATTCAGCGATATTCTTTTCAGATAACTCCTTCTGTTTTAGTGGCAGTGAAATGGTAAATGTAGAACCCTTTCCGCTGTTTCTGCTTGCCTTGATATCTCCATTAAGCATTCTGATAAGTAATCTTGCGTAGGATAAGCCTAGTCCGTAACCACTTATATTGTCATTTTCCTGCTCTCTGTAGTAGCGTTGGAACAGATTCTCAGGGTTACATGAGAAACCGCGTCCTTCGTCTTTTACTGCAATAATCAACAATGAATCTGTGCTAGATGTACTGACAGTGATTGTACCCGATTCGCTATATTTTATGGCATTTGTCACCAGGTTATTTATAGCTATTTCAACAAATTTCCTGTCTATACCCACACTGCTTATTGATTCATCAGGGACATATACCAGGTGTAATCCCTTTCCTAAACAGTCTATCTTGAAATCCTGCAGAAGATTGCCCAGCCAATTGTTTATATCAATCTGTTCAATATCTATATCAGCAATATTCATTTCATTCTTACTTGTGTCAAGAATGGAATCTACCAGAATATTCATCTTGTTAATCTGGTTGAATATACGCTCTATACGTTCATAATCCAGATTCTTCACAGCTCTTTCATCCAGCAAATCCTTTACAGGGTTGTACATAAGCGATAGCGGTGTACGCAATTCGTGTGCTATGTTGGTCATCAGATTAATCTTTTCATCTTTATGCATATTCTCCTGCGTTCTCAATATTCTGTCTGTACTGATCTGCTTGATATTCATACTGATCTTGGCAATAGCTATAGCAAATGCTATCAGCAGCACCACCATCATTATATATGCGGGAACAGTATTCATGAAAGGTTTGGTAATTACAAACTGTAGTGTCAGTTTTGGTTCAGTCCATCCCTCTCTGCACAACTGCTGTGTATATAATGAATAGTTACCATGTTCCAGTCTCTCTAAGTTCAGGGTTGTTTTGGATGTTATATTCGAATAGATGGTTTTATTACCTCTCTTCAGGGTGTATCTCAGTGGAATAGGGTTGGTTGGATTGAATGAATTTATACTGAAAGCCAGGTTAATGGAGTTATGTTTGTGTGATATGGACAGAATATCAGCTTTGTCTGATACTGATATTTCTGGTACATCTATGTTTTCATTGTCTATAACAATTGATGTGCAGTTTATATCATAATGGTTATGGTTATGTTCAATCACTTCCGTGTCTATAACCAGAAGTCCAAAAGCGTGCGGGAAATAGATAAAACCTGCTTTGGATTTAAAAGTGTAATAATACTGGAACTCTCCGGTATTAACGCCATCGTTCTTGGAGTAGATATGATAATTTCTGCTTGTTGGTTCAAAACAGATAATTCTGTTCTCTCTACTTGACAACCATACTCTGTCAAGATTATCTATCTGAAGTGAATTGTAGAAACCGGTTCTGTCAGCTGCCAGAACTTCAGTTAAAGTTTTTTCCTCTGAATTGTACTTATACACCATATCCGGAGCTACCATCCAGATGTTACCCAGTGAATCGGCAGCAGATGATGTGATGTTGTTGTTAAACAGATGGATTTTTTCTACTGATGCATCTGAATGAAGTACTGAATATATACCATTGTTATTTACAATGATGGTGTTGTCATCAAATTTAATAATATTGGTTTCAAAGATGTTATCAGAAATCCCTAGATCAAGAAGCTCTTCAGTACCATCATCTTTTATAAAATAGTGCTTACCGGCAACATTTAACAACAGAAAACTATTGTTACCTGCGTTATGTAGCCTTACATCAGAATAGTTGTTACCAATTGTGCTGAATATCTCTCTGTTTATAGTCTTTTTTGGAACAATCTCTCCGCTCTTTTTATTCAGTACCATCAAACCCTGTGACTCTTCTACAAAGTACAGATGTTCATCATCATATTCGCACAGAGATACTACCCTTAATTTGGATGTGGATTTCACATATTCCACATCATTTTTATCTTCGTAATACTTTGCAATACCATAGCCGGCAGTTCCAAACCATACCATATTCTCCTGATTGTCCTGATAGGCACACATGGTAACAATGGCTGTCAGAGTATTTGTGTTTTCATCCACTATAGTCTCATTCTTGGTGTAGATAAACGAATACAGTGTCTGCAATATACCATTGCTTGCGGTACCATAAATCATTTCCAGCCTTTTGTCATTAACCAGCATACACTGAACATTGGCAAAGCAGGCATCCTTGGTAATGTTTGTGTTCCTTACTCTGTTCTCGATGGTGTTGGCAATGAATACGCCTCCGCCTCGGGTACAGATCATTATCTCATTATCAGGAATCTCCTCCATACAGTTAATGGGGAAGTCAGGAAGCAATGAATTCTGTGGTGTAAAATGGTGTATTCTGCTATATCCGGAGTGGATATCATAAACATTAAGCCCATCTTCAGACTGTATCCATATATTGGATTTGCTGTCAATATAGGCCGCTTTGGCATTGATATTCCCTCCTATTGCATTAATATTGAATATAGCACCATTGTCCAGGTGTATGCGGAATATACCTCTTTCATTTTCTGCAAGCAGAAGAATTCTGCTACTACCTTTTACTTCAAGTAACTTAATAAATCTGTAGTTCTTCTCCTCCGGGAACTGAGTAATAACCTGCAGATCTCTGGTAGCCATCATATACTTAAAGAGAATGTTTTTGGTGTTATCATAGAAGTATGCGCAGCTGTCATTCATGATAATATGTTCGGTGGTGATGTTTTCACCCTCATACTGAATAATTTCTGCTTTCTTGGTATCATAATCATAATCGATGATGGTAGATTTTCCCCCTATCAGCGTACGTTCCCCGCAGGCTATAGTCTTAATCTGTCCTGTCAGAATTGAGGTGCTGTCCACCTGAATAGTCTGCAGATTGGTTAAAGTACCATTGTTGAAGATGTCAAGACCAATGGAGGAACCAACCCAGAGGCGCCCATATTTGTCCTTCTCCATTATTCTTACATTCTGACTACTTAAACCTTCTGTTGTAGTAATCTGACTAATCTGTGAAAAATTGGCTCTGATAACGATTGAAAACAGCAGTGCCACCAGAATTGATATATACCTTCTCATAAACATTTTAGCGCATTTTAAATCAGAGCTCTAAGTTAATGCTATTTGCAGAATAAAACAAGAACACCTGTCTGTCTTTCTGTGTGAAAGCACAAACAGGTGTTAAAGTTATTGACAAATAGTCCTGTTATAGGTTAGGATTGATCTTTGACCACTCTTCTACTGGAGGAAGAACGCCTAAGCTGATAACTTCGTCACGCATAGCCTGAAGGTGAGCGTAGCTTGCTTCGATAGCTGCCATCTCTTCTTCTGTACCGCTGATTTCAGTGTAGTGAACACCGTCAGCATCAATAACTGAAGGCATAGCCATCATTACGTTCTGGAACTTACCGCTGTTTACATAGCAGCCAGCTGGCCATTCAAATTTGTCAGCACCCATAGCAGCACCAATCATTTCGATAGATACGAATGAAGGGCTCTGGAATGATGAACGTCCGCGAAGCTCAATAATCTTGGCACCACCCTTGATTACATCCTGCTTCATCTGAGCCCACTGCTCGTCTGTCAGTTCAGGAGTACCAATCAAGTCTGTAAGAGGTTTGCCGTCAACCTTAGCTGTTGAAGCAAATACTGCCATCTGTTCACCGTGACCACCGTATGTACGTGCGTTGGTAACCTTATCCTGCTGGATACCGAAGTGCTTAGCAAGTGCGCTCTGCAGACGTGTGCTGTCAAGAGCAGCAAGTGTAGTGATCTGTGAAGGTTTCAAACCTGAATAAACAAGTGCAACCAAACCAGTAATATCTGCTGGGTTGAAGATAATAACGCAGTGCTTCAAATCAGGGCAGTACTGTTTGATGTCCTTACCAAGCTGAGCAGCAATATTTGCATTACCTACCAAAAGGTCTTCACGTGTCATACCAGCCTTACGAGGAGCACCACCTGATGATACCATATACTTAGCACCAGTGAAAGCCTCTTCTACCTTATCTGTATATGTGATGTTTACACCTGGGAATGCGCAGTGACGCAACTCCTCAACAACACCCTCCAAACCAGGCATATAAACATCGTACAAGCAGATGTTTGATGTTAGACCCATCATGATGGCTGTCTGAGCCATGTTTGAACCAATCATACCTCCAGCTCCGGAGATAACCAGTTTTTCGTCAGTTAAAAACTTCATATTGCAATATTATTAAAGTGTAAAATTCCTATTTGTTACAAAAGTAATGAAATAGTCGTTATTTTGGTATTTTAATTCGAAAATCTTGCATTAATTTCGCACCAGAATAATAAAGAGCAAAAAAATATGTCAATAATTAAGTCAGTCAGAGGTTTTACACCGCAAATAGGAGACGATTGTTTTCTTGCCGATAATGCCGCAATCATTGGCGATGTAGTGATAGGCGATGGATGCAGTATCTGGTTTGGAGCAGTACTGCGTGGTGATGTAAATTCCATCCGCATAGGTAATGGTACAAACATTCAGGATGGTACAGTTATTCATACACTTTACCAGCGTTCAAAAACCGATATAGGCGATAACGTATCAATAGGTCATAACGTAACCATACATGGTGCAACAATCAAGGACAATGCTTTGATAGGTATGGGTTCTGTTGTGTTGGATAACGCTGTGGTAGGCGAAGGAGCTATTGTAGCTGCAGGTTCTGTTGTGCTGGGTAAAACAGTTATTGAACCGAATACAATCTGGGCAGGTGTTCCTGCAAAGTATGTAAAGGATGTAGATCCTGAACAGGCAAAAGAGATAAACCAGCGCATAGCACGTGACTATCACATGTATGCAGGCTGGTATAAGGAGAACGAAGATTAAATATTATAATCCAATTTCAGACAGAATCTGATCGGAAGTACCGCAGTTGTTGCGTACATAATCTCCGGCATTGCATCCCGCTTTTTTCATAAAGGCGGGATCGCTTATAAACTTATCCATAAGCAGTCTGAATGAATAGGCATCCTCTATTTCAAAACCACCTTTAGCTTTTTTCAGTTCCTGTGCTTCGCGGAAACGTTTGTTGTTCGGGCCAAAAATAACAGGAATATCAAATACGGCTGCTTCCAAAATGTTGTGAATACCCACACCGAATCCGCCACCAATATAGGCCACATGTCCGTATCTGTAAATGGATGACAGCATACCGAAACAGTCTATAATAAGACAGTTGCTCTTTTCAAGTCTTTCAGTATTGTCTGCCTGGGATAGTCGGATAGGATTGTGAACAGCAAATCTGCTCTCTATTTCGGCCAGTCTGTGTTCATCTATTTCATGTGAAGCAATGATAATCTTCCAGTTGTTTTTATCGTCAAAGAAGGGTGCATAAACCTCTTCGTCCAGAGGCCATGAACTACCTGCAATGAATGTAGGACTGCCATTGACAAACTTCTCTATCAGCGGATACTGTTTTGATGCCTGTGCCACTTCAGAAACTCTGTCGCAGCGTGTATCGCCTACTATTGAAACATTTGTTATTCCTATTGATGCCAGCAGATCCTTTGAGTGTCTGTCCTGAACAAACAGATGCTTAAAGTATGTAAGTGATTTAGCATACATCTTTCCGTACCACTTAAAGAAGAGCTGGTTGTCACGGAATATGGATGATACGCTGAATGTTTCAATTCCACGCTTATGCAGACCCATCAGGAAGTTTGGCCAGAATTCATACTTGATGAAGAATGCCTTTTCTATGTTTATCAGTTTGAAGAACCTTCTCACATTGCAGCCAATATCGAATGGGATATAGCATACGATATCTGCATACTTGTAGTCCTTTCTTACCTCATAACCCGATGGAGAAAAGAATGTAAGCAGAATCTTGCATTCGGGATGGCTGTTGTGAATACGCTCAATCAGTGGTCGTCCCTGTTCAAATTCACCTAATGAAGAGACGTGAAACCACAGATATCTGCTGTTCCTGTCGGCCTCTTTTTTTAACGTATTAAAAATTCGGTGATGTCCCTTTACAAGCAGTCTTGCCTTCTTGTTGAACAGCGAGGCAATATTTACTCCTGCAGCGTAAACCGAAAAAGCTATTGAAAATAGAAACATTACTCAGTTTTATCAGTTATGAAAGTGCTGAAATGGCTCTTCTTGCGCGTGCTAGAGTCTCCTCCTTTCCTATGAAATCTGTAATCTCAAAAATATGTGGTCCTACTGCAGCTCCCACCAGTGTAACGCGCAGTGCGTTCATCACCTTTCCTGTGCCATAACCCTTTGATGCAATCCATTCCATTACAAGTGGTTCCAGAACAGAACCTGTAAAATCAGGCTGGCTTTCAATGAAATCGCAAAGTTCGGCTGTGGTCTTTGGAGCCTCCTCTTTCCACCACTTCTTTAAAGACTTTTCGTCGTAAGATTCAGGTGCCTGGAACAGATAAGAGGTCTGGTTCCATAGTTCTCCAACAAAGTTTACTCTGTTCTTGACCAGGCTGACAGCCTTAACCACACGCTCAAAAGTATCCTCTACGCCATGTGATTTCAGAACCGGTACAAATAGCTTTGCAACCTCTTCGTCGCTCTTGTTCATTATATATTCGTGGTTGAACCATACCAGCTTCTGGTAGTTGAAACGGGCACCGGCCTTACTGCACTTTTCAAGATTGAACAGCTGGATCATCTCCTCCATGGTCATTAACTCCTGATCATTACCAGGGCTCCATCCTAACAGAGCCAGGAAGTTGATAACAGCATCAGGCAGATAATCCTTCTCTCTGTAGCCCGATGAAATTTCGCCACTCTTTGGATCCTTCCATTCCAGCGGGAAAACAGGGAAACCAAGACGATCTCCATCGCGCTTGCTCAGTTTTCCATTACCCTCCGGTTTGAGAAGCAGTGGAAGGTGTGCAAATTCCGGCATTGTATCGCTCCAGCCAAAAGCTTCGTAAAGCAGAACGTGCAGTGGAGCAGATGGCAGCCACTCTTCGCCACGGATTACATGCGATACCTCCATCAGATGGTCATCCACAATATTTGCAAGATGATATGTAGGCAGCTGGTCAGCCGATTTGTACAGAACCTTATCATCAAGGATTGATGAATTAACCACCACCTTACCGCGAATCAAATCGTTTACAATAACATCATGACCCGGTTCAATCAGGAAACGAACCACATACTGATGGCCTGATTCAATCAAAGCCTTAACCTCTTCTGCAGGCATTGAAAGTGAATTGCGCATCTTCATACGGGTAGAGGCGTCATACTGGAAGTTTGGAATCTCGGCACGTGCAGCCTCCAGTTCAGCAGGAGTATCGAAAGCAATATATGCTTTGCCCTCCTCTAACAAAATATCCACATATTTTTTGTAAATATCTCTGCGTTCTGACTGTCTGTATGGACCATAGTTGCCGCCGAATGATACACCTTCGTCAAATTCTATGCCCAGCCAGCGGAAAGATTCCAGGATATACTCTTCTGCTCCCGGAACAAAACGGTTTGAATCAGTATCTTCTATTCTGAAGATAAATGAACCGTTATGCTGACGAGCAAAAAGATAGTTATATAGTGCTGTACGTACACCTCCAATATGTAAAGGTCCTGTAGGACTTGGAGCAAAACGTACTCTTACAGGTCTGTTTTTAGTAAAATTATCGGCCATAATCTGCTAATATTTAATAACGGTTGCAAAAGTACAACAAAAAAACCACTTATTTATAACCTAAAAAATGTACTTTTATATCCGAAAATGGAATTAACCAAAATCTTATAGAAAAATGGCTAAAAAAGATAGGGATAACAACAAGAGTTCGTCAGGCAGTAAAAATGTGTTATTGGTCATGTTATTGCTCTTTTCAGTACTGCTTACAGTCTATTTCATGCCTAAAAGCAGGTCGGAATATTATGACTACACAATAGGTAAGCCCTGGACATACGATGTTCTTATAGCTCCTTTCAACTTCTCTATTCAGAAGAGCGAATCGCTATACAAACAGGAGATAGATAGTCTCAGGTCATCATTTTCACCATACTTCAGCCGTAATCCGGAGGTTATGCAGAAAAATCTGCAGGCATTTGATGAATACTATTCAGAGGCGCTTTATAAGGCAATCACCCTGCAGAGCTATAATACCATCAGGGATGAAATTATCAGACTATATGAAAAGGGAATCCTGTCAGCTCAGGATCAGACCATGCTTGAAGATGAAGGTAAGGAATATATAAGGATATACAGCGGCAACACATCATCGTTTGTAGCATCTGCCCAGGTATATAATGAAAAGGAGGCATATCAGCAACTAACCAATGCGCAGATATCATCCATAGATAAATATCTGCTGCTGCAGCACAATCTGGAAAATTTCATCAGCCCCAACCTGGTATATGATAAAGAGCGCTCCGAAAACGATCTGAAGGATCAGGAGAGCAGCATTTCGCAGTTTAAGGGAAAGGTTGTAACAAATCAGAAGATAATAGACCATGGCGATATAGTAACTGAAGAGACAGCAATGATAATAGATTCCTATGTCAATATGATGTCAGAACGTACAACCTCCAACCAGTTTAAGGCAATGACATGGGGCGGTCAGTTCCTGTTTGTATCGTTAATGTTCTGCTCACTTTTCATATACCTGAAACTGTACAGACAGAATAATATATGCAGCAGTTCTGTGCTGATGTTTATATTTACCACATTAACACTCTTCTCTGCAATGGTGGGCATCTATGTGGAGCATACCAACTGGAGCGTCTTTATGATACCTTGTGCAATGCTGGCCATAGCCTACAGAATCTTCCTTGATTCACGTACCGCATTCATGACATATCTGGTGTTTGTTCTGACAACATCAATTGTGGTACACATGCCATACGAATATATATTGTTGCAGGTAGCTGCAGGACTGGTATCAATATACAGCCTGAAGGATCTGTCGCAGCGTTCACAGATATTGAGTACCACACTGCTGATATTCCTTTCTTACTGTTTTGTCTGGATATCAATTCAGATGATACAGTTGGAGAGCCTATCTGATTTGGATCTGAAGATGTTCATCTATTTTGCCATAAACTCATTGTTGCTGTTGCTTATATACCCGTTGCTGTTTGTGGTGGAAAAGCTGTTTGGATTTGTATCGAATGTAACTCTGATAGAGCTGTCAAACATTAACAATCCTTTGCTCAGGGAACTGGCAGAAAATGCCCCCGGTACATTCCAGCACTCAATGCAGGTATCAACCCTGGCTGCTGAAGCGGCAAACCGTGTAGGTGCAAATATTCAGCTGGTACGTACCGCAGCACTTTATCATGACATAGGCAAGATAGCTACGCCTCCATTCTTTGTAGAGAACCAGAATGGAACAAATCCTCATGATAAGATAGCGCCTCTGGATAGTGCACGTATCATTACCGGACATGTGGAAGAGGGGTTGAAGATTGCAGAAAAGCACAGATTGCCTAATGTTATCTGTGATTTCATCAGAACCCATCACGGAGCCGGTGTAGCCCGATACTTCTATGTTAAACAGCAGGAAATAACCCCTGTGGATGAGATCAATATAGAGGATTTCAGCTATATGGGCCCAAATCCACGTACCAAAGAGGAGGCTATTCTTATGATGGCCGATGCAGTGGAGGCAGCATCGCGAAGCCTAACTGAAATAACGGAAGCCAGCATATCGGCATTGGTCGATAAGATTATTGGTTATCAGGAGTCGGAGAAATTCTTTGCCGAATCGCCATTGTCATATAAGGAGATAACCACCATCAAAGAGGTGTTCAAGGAGAAACTGAAAACTATGTATCACACAAGAATCAGTTATCCGGAGGCGCCTAAAGCGGATCAACGTCAAAATAGTAAGTAACTCCGCTCTGTACAAGTAACTCCTTTACCTGCTGAATAGCGCAGTCTATCATCTGTCTGCTTTTCAGATAGCTGGTCTTATGATCCACCTTCAGCACAATATTTCTGATGTGTTGATTCTGTATGCGGGAAATCATTGGAGCATCAGGACCAAGTACCCTCTCTTCGCCAAATAGTCCGGAGAGCAACTGACAAAGTCTGTATGCAATCTGCTCTACATCTTTTGCACTTCTGCCCTTAAGCGTAAGGATGGTAAGTCTGGAATAGGGCGGATAGACAAAAGCCAGCCTGTCATTCATCTGCTCATTGAAGAACGCACGGTAGTTGTGCCTGCTCAACATCTGGATAAGCTGATTGTCTGGTTGTCTGGTCTGAAGAATAACCTTTCCCCGGATATTTCTTCTGCCTGCTCTTCCAACTACTTGCGATATAAGCTGATATGTATGCTCCAGGGCGCGGAAATCGGGGAAGTTCATAAGTGCATCGGCCTGTAAAATGCCAACTGTGCTTACATTGTCAAAATCAAAACCCTTTGATATCATCTGTGTGCCAATAAGCACATTGGTCTTTCCATCCTGAAAGTTCTGAATTATCTCCTGATATCTGCTTCGTTGAATATCGGAATCCATTATAGCTATTCTGGCTTCAGGGACAAGCTCCTGCAGATGTTCCGCAATGCGTTCTGTACCATAGCCGCGCTGGTTAAGAGTGTTGGAGCCACACTCAGGGCAGTTCTTTACAATGGGATATCGTTTGCCACAGTAGTGACATACAGCCATATTTACATTCTTATGGTATGTAAGTGATACATCACAATGGGTACACTTTTGAACCCAGCCGCAATCATCGCACTCTACAACACTTGAATAGCCACGTCTGTTGTGGAACAGTATAACCTGTTCGTCTCTTTCAATAGCTTCATTTACAGCATTTATAAGCTGTGGTGAAAAAGCACCTTTCATATACTTTTTCCTGCGCATTTCTGCTATATCCACAATTGTGATATCAGGTAAACCAACCTTTGTGTATCGCTCTTCCAGCGTTACAAGTCCATACTTTTCCCACAACGCATTCGCATAACTTTCAAACGATGGAGTGGCAGAACCCAGCAGAATTTTAGCACCACACTTAATACCCATCATAATAGAAACATTCCTTGCATTATATCTGGGGGCTGGATCCTCCTGCTTGTAGCTTGTTTCATGCTCTTCATCCACAATAACCAGACCTAAATTCCTGAAAGGAAGCATTATGGCGGAACGGGTGCCCAGAATCAGACTGAAAGGTCTGTTGCCCAGCTGTTTCTGCCATATTTCGGCACGGATAATATCTGAACAGTTGGAATGATATATAGCCATCTCATTGCCAAAAATCTGTTGCAGACGGTGCATTATCTGTGTGGTCAGTGCAATTTCCGGGAGCAGATACAGAACCTGTCTGCCCATTTTTATCTGTTCCTGAATAAGCCTGATGTAAATTTCAGTTTTACCTGACGATGTCACTCCGTAGAGCAGTGAAATATTATGCTTTTTAAATGACTCCTTAATCTCTGCAAAAGCTCTCTCCTGGCTCTCAGTAAGAGTATTGGCTTCCACTATAGAGCCTGTGTAGCTTATCAGTCGTTCTGTCTCAACATCGTACTCTTCAAGAATGTTGTTCTGTATAAGAGCCTGTAGAGCCGATACAGATTCAACTTTTCCCTGCAGATACCTTTTGGAGATGGCCTTGAAACTGCCATCCGCAGCGTTGAATTCAGATATTTCCAGATACTTTTTCAAAACCTCCTGCTGCTTCTTTGCTCTTTTCAGACCGCTTATAGTCTCATCTATGGATTCGGGACTGATGCTGTGATGTAGTTTTACAAAAGGTTCCGTTTTGGGTTTATAGGCCTTTTGTTCATTCTTTGATTCGGGTCGGAGTGTACCGGGAAGCAGTGCTTTCATAACATCGCCCGGAGCACAGAGATAGTAGGTTGATATCCACTCCATCAGTTCCAGCTGATATGGCAGCAGGGTAGTACCATCCATATCTGTAACAGAGATTATATCTTTGGTCTGTACCCCTACAGGTGGAATATTGTGCAGTTTCATAACTATGCCTGTAAGTTTTCTGCCCTTTCCAAAAGGTACATATACACGCTTTCCCGGAGCTATAATCAGTTCCAGTTCAGGCGGTACGCTATATGTGAAATACTGGTTTAAGGGTACCGGCAGCACTATATCGGCATATCTGCTCATATTCAGCAGCAAAAGTACAAAAAAAGAGCCCATCCATTATGAAGTGAACCCCAAAAGTTAGACAAAAAACTTTTGGGGTTTATTTTATGCGAAAGAAACACGATCACCAAGCATTGCTCAAATACATGCATATGCTTGAAGATGGCTATTCCATCAAGTACATTCACTCTATGTATGGAA
>JAGCKJ010000175.1 GCA_017647575.1 Bacteroidaceae bacterium
CATCTCTTTATGGCTCTCTTTACTGTGTTGTGGTGTATCTATGCGTACAATCTCAACTTTTGAGAATTCGTGCAGACGATTCAAACCGCGAACATCCTTTCCGTATGAACCTGCTTCGCGACGGAAACACTGTGTGTATGCGCAGTTCTTGATAGGTAGCTGCTTTTCGTCAAGAATAACGTCTCTGTATATGTTGGTTACAGGAACCTCGGCTGTAGGGATCAGGTATAAATCATCTAATTGACAGTGATACATCTGACCCTCTTTGTCAGGTAACTGACCTGTACCATATCCTGAATCCTGGTTGACAACAGTTGGAGGCATTATTTCAATGTAGCCGGCTTTTGTTGCTTCGTCAAGGAAGAAGTCAATCAAAGCGCGCTGCAGACGAGCACCTTTTCCAATATATACAGGGAAACCGGCACCAGTAATTTTAACACCAAGTTCCCAGTCTATCAAATTGTACTTTTTTGCCAAATCCCAGTGTGGAAGAACATCTTCCGGAAGAGTAGGGATGTTTTCAACCTGTTTTGTAATAACATTGTCTTCGGCTGAAGCTCCTTCAGGAACATCGTCGTAAGGAATGTTTGGTATTGTATATAGCAATGTCTGGATATCGTTTTCTGCATTTGTCATTGCAGTTTCCAGCTCTTTATTGCTCTCTTTAAGTACAGCAACCTGTGCCTTTACGCCTTCTGCTTCTGCTGCATTGCCAGCTTTCATCAGTTGACCAATGCTTGCTGCAAGTTTTTTGCTCTCAGCAAGGTTGTTATCTAACTGAGCCTGTGATTTCTTACGGATATTGTTAAGCTCAATTATCTTGCTGATAACCTCTTCTGCATTTGAGAAATGCTTCTTTTTTAGACCGGCTAATACTATGTCGGTCTGTTCTGTAATCTGTTTAAGTGTGAGCATTGTTGTGATTACTATATATTGAAAGATAAAAAAGGCTCACAATAATAGTGAGCCTTTTTGTATTATTCGTTTTTAGGCTTCAGCGTTTTCCAATGGAATTACTGAAACATAACTCTTGTCGTTACGTCCTTTCTTGAACTGTACTGTTCCATCAACAAGTGCAAACAGAGTATGATCTTTACCCAGACCGATGTTGTTGCCTGGATGATGTGATGTACCACGCTGACGTACTATAATGTTGCCTGCCTTAGCAAACTGTCCGCCCCAAATCTTAACGCCGAGACGCTTACTAGCTGACTCACGTCCGTTCTTAGAACTACCTACACCTTTTTTATGTGCCATATCTTCTTCGTTTTTTTAGGGTTATGCTATAACTTCTTTAACAAACAACTCTGTAAACTGCTGACGGTGACCGTTCAATTTACGATAGCCTTTTCTACGTCTTTTGTGGAATACAAGAACCTTATCGCCCTTAACAAGAGCATTCTTAACTTCACAAACTACCTTTGCGCCTTCAATGGTTGGAGTGCCAATAACAATCTGACCATCTTTGTCTGCAAGAAGAATTTTACCGAACTCTAAAGTTGCACCAGCTTCTGCATTCTGGATGTGGTGCACGAACAGCTTCTTACCCTGTTCAATTTTGAACTGCTGTCCCTGAATCTCTGCGATTACGTACATTTTTTATTTCGCTTTATTCGTTTCTCCGTGAGGTGGTTAGCTAACGTTGCCAACTCTTTTTTAACCCCTTCGGACTAAATCGGATGCAAAATTACTGCTTTGCATCCAAACAGCAAAATTATTATCGTACTTTTTTATAATAGAATTGAATGATGCTATAAGCTGTTCAGTATGGTGGCAGCGGTCAGGGCATCTTTTGCATAATAGTCAGCCTTAATGTCTGTAGCTATTTCCTGGGTAAGCACCGCTCCGCCTACCATGACAGGGCATTGAACACCTTTCTGGTGCAGATATTCAATGGTCTCTCGCATTGAATCTACAGTTGTGGTCATTAATGCGCTGAGTCCTATTGCTGTTGCTCCTTTCTCCAGATATGTATTGTAGATATCCTCTTTCGATACATTCTTGCCTAAATCTGCTACAGGATATCCATAACTTTCAAGAACTACTTTAACAATGTTTTTGCCTATGTCATGAACATCGCCTTTTACTGTGGCAAGTATAACCGGAGCAATAATCTTAGTCTCCTCCTTACCATTGTTCTCCTTTTCAGCTGCAAGAATATCGAATGCACGTTTGGCAGTTTCTGCTGAACGAATAAGCTGAGGCATAAAAATCTGATTCTTCTCAAATTTATCGCCAACCTCCTTAAGCGCCGGAATCAGTATGTTGTTTGTGATGTGATCGCCACTGAATGTAGTAAGTTCTTTGCTGATGCATTCTGGAACTTCGTCTTTCAGACCGCTAACAATGATATCAAAAAGAGATTTATTCTCATTTGTTTCTACGGTCTTTGAGGTGTTGAAATCTATATATGACTGACAATTTATGTCATTGCCGGTAAGCGCCATGTATGATTTTACCACTTCAGTAGTGTCTTTGTCAAGTGGGTTCATTATAGGGAAATCCAGACCGTTCTCTAATGCCAGCGCCAAGAAAGTGCGGTTTAGATATGCTCTTTCCGGTAGTCCAAATGACACGTTGGATAATCCGATGGTTGTAAGGAATCCCATGTTATGTAAAGCCGAAATGGTATTTAAGGTAACTCTTCCATATTGCTGGTTAGATGATACCGCCATAACAAGTCCGTCAAAGACCAATAGCTGTTTGTCAATACCATATTCGGTGGCTTTGGCTATGATATGTTCTGCTATGGCAACTCTTCCTTCGGCATTTTCCGGAATACCGCTTTCGTTTAAAGGAAGTGCTACAACTGGTGTTCTGAATGATGCAACAAGAGGCAACAATGCATCAAGACTTGCTTTGTCGCCATTTATTGAGTTTATCATTGGAACGCCATTATATAATCTGATGGCCTCTTTAAGTGCATTAGGGTTTGAACTATCTAGCTGTAATGGCAGATCGCATATCTCCTGGATTTTTTTTACAGCATTGCATAGCAGGGCAGTTTCATTACAGTTAGGAATACCTACGTTTAAATCAAGAAAATCGGCTCCGCTCTCTTTCTGAGCCAAAGCTTCCTGCTGCAGATATGAGTAATTCTCCTCAGCAAGTGCCTGCTTTAATTTTTTCTTTCCTGTAGGATTCAGGCGTTCTCCGCAAATGATTCCCTTTTCTAATTTTAAAAGTTTTGTTGATGAACAGATGTATGTTCCGTCTATTCTGGATACACCTTTTGAACTTTTTCCCTTATGTAGCTGAGCTACTGTGGCAATTGTGGATGGCGATGTACCGCAGCAGCCGCCTATGATGTTTGCGCCTGCTTCAATCAGTTTGCTGCACCATTCAGCAAACATCATGTCGTCATAATTGTATTTTACCTTGCCGTTAACTATCTGAGGAAGTCCTTTGTTGGCCTGAGCAATAATCGGAGCAGTGGCAAATGGTTTCATTCGTCTTACTACTTCCAATACTATATCGGGTGATTCGGAACAGTTTATACCTAAGGCATTTACTCCCAAAGATGATAATGTCAGAGCAACAATTTCCGGAGTAGATCCGGATAGTGTGTGATATGTGTTGTCAAAGGTCATGGTGGCGAATACCGGCAGGGAGGTGTTCTCCTTAAATGCCAAAATCGCTGCTTTCAGTTCATAAAGATCGGAGAATGTCTCCAATATGTAGCCATCTACCTTTGATGATGTCTCTTCTGCTATCTGACGATAGTTGTTGTATGCTTCCTGAAATGTGTAGTCGCCAATAGGTTCCATTAGTTTTCCTGTTGGCGCCACATCAAACATAACAGCGACACCTGTGTTGCATGTAGCTTTTTTGGATATTGCAATTGCTGCATTGGCTACCTGCTGCCAGCTGTATTTTGAAGAGTTCCATTTGGCCGGGTTTGTGCCAAAGGTGTTTGTTGTTATAAAATCTGTACCTGCCTTGATATAGGCAGTTTGCAAATTGTAAACAGCATCAGGAACAACTATATTCAGTTCATCTATGGAACAGCTGTTCTGCTGTGCTGTATTTGAGAGCTCGGTGCCCGTTGCACCATCGAATATCCTGATCAGCTCTTTATTTGTAGTCATAAAGTATTTGTTCTTGTATTATTTGAAATATTCAGTGGCAACATATTTTATGTTGTCTATCAGCTTTGTAATGAAATTACTCTTGTTCATTGAATAGATGTGTATTCCATCAACATCGTGTGCTATCAAATCCAGAATCTGATAACTTGTAAAGATTAGTCCTATCTCTTCCAGAGCTGTTTTGTCGTCCTTGTACTTGTCGAAATAGTTGCGAAGTTTTAACGGAACGTTGCAACCTGTAATCTGTATCAGTCTGTCCAGCTGATTGTAGTTGGTTACCGGCATTATTCCGGGTATGATAGGGGCAGTTATACCTGCTGTTCTGGCTGCCAACAGGAACTGATAGAATGCGTCGTTGTCAAAGAACAGCTGGGTGGTGAAGAATGACATTCCTGCATCCTGCTTCTTCTTTAGATTAAGAATATCTTCACGCATACTGAATGCCTCCGGATGCTTTTCCGGGTAACATGCTCCTGCAGTGAGGAAACTGCCGGGACGGCTTGTATGGATGTATTCTGCAAGATCGGAAGCATGTTTGAAGTCTGTGAAAATAGGCTGTGTATTATCTTTGGGAATATCACCACGAAGAGTCAGAATATTCTCTATGCCGGCTTCTGACAGTTCATTGCAAATGGAATCAACCTTCTCCTTTGTAGATGCTACGCAGGTGAAATGTGCCAAAGGTTCTGCTTTTGTGTTCTTTTTTATATGGCTGGCAATGGCAACAGTATTGCTTAATGTATTGCCTAATGCTCCGTATGTTACACTTATGAAATCCGGATTGAGGGCATCCATAGCGGCTATGGTTTTTTCAATCAGGGTAAATTTCTCGTCTTCTCTTTTAGGGGGGAAGATTTCGAAAGACAATGTCTTCTTCTGTGCCAGAATTTCAGAAATTTTCATCTATAAATATAATTATGTGCCACTTAAGGCGTATGGTTAAACAAAGTAAAAATGCATATATATTTCTGGTCAACCGCAAAGGTAGTGATTTTATACGAAAAACCGGGCATATAACCATAAAAAGGTTGAATGCCCGGTCTTTGTAACTATGTTATAAGTGATCTGTTAGAATCCTTTTTCCTGCAAATAGCGTTCAGCTTCCATAGCAGCCTTGGCACCGCTGCCAGCAGCAATAATTGCCTGGCGATAACGTGAATCTGCTACGTCGCCTGCTGCATATACACCCGGTATGGCTGTACAAGGAGTGTTGCCTATTGTCTTTATGTATCCTGTTTCGTCTGTCTCCAGATACTCTTTGAAGAGTTCTGAATTTGGGTTGTGTCCTATTGCCAGGAAGAATCCATCAATCTCTTTTTCGTAATGTGATTCATCATTCTTGCCAAGGTTCTTTACAAGTTTCATTCCCTGAACTTTACCCTCTCCAAACAAACCTTCTACATTGTGGTTGAAAAGTACCTCAATTTTAGGGTTTTCCAGCACACGTTTTTGCATAATATCGCTGGCACGCAGATAATCTTTTCTAACAACCAGATAGACCTTTTCTGCCAATGTGGATAGGTAAGAAGCCTCTTCGCAGGCTGTATCGCCACCACCTACAACTGCAACAGTCTTTTTTCTGTAAAAGAAACCATCACATGTGGCGCATGCGCTTACACCGCGTCCTGCATACTTCTTTTCGTCCTCCAGACCAAGGTATTTGGCAGAGGCACCTGTACAGATAATGACGGTTTCTGCCTCTATCTGTGTGTTGTCATCTATATATATATTATAAGGTGATGAACTTAAATCGGCCTTTGTTACACTACCCATTCTAATCTCTGCACCGAATCTTTCTGCCTGGCGGCGGATGTCATCCATCATGTCAAAACCATTGATACCTTCAGGGTAACCGGGAAAGTTCTCCACCTCTGAAGTTGTGGTCAGCTGACCTCCGGAGAGATTTCCTTCATAAAGAACTGGAGCAAGATTTGCTCTTGAAGCATAAATGGCTGCTGTGTATCCGGCAGGACCGGAACCAATAATTAAACATTTTACTCTTTCCATATCTAATATCTTTTATCTCATATCTACAATTTCTGCATCCGGATAGTTGGATGTAGGGCATTGGAATGCTTCTTTATCCAACTTAAGTCCACTTTTGTAATTGTTTATTGCAATGGCAATATTCTGGCTCTGGTTAAATCGATCCATTCCTACAATCTTTTCTATTCTGTAGGTTTCAGGATTGTATAAAATCTCTATCTGCAGGTTTATATCACCAATAACAAGTCTTTGTGATGTTAAGCTGATTGATTTTAATCCCTCTTTATCGGCATTCTTTGTAACTGTCAGACCGGGTTGTCTGAATATGTTTAGCGGATTGAAAAGGGCTGCCTCGTCTTTGTCAGGCGTTGTTATGTAAATCTCTTCGTAACCGTTCATGGTGTTCATACTCCACAGGGTAGAACCATCAAACCATAATCTGAATAGCGCAACATCTATTACAAAACACTCTTTGCTGATTCTGAGTGTGCCTTTGGTGTTGCCGCCTAACACGGCATACGATGTGTTGTCGGTTAGAGCCAAATCGGCTGTTATGCAACAATCCTTCTCTAACTTTTCTGCTATGCTTTTTAAAACGGCATCAGATGTGTGCTGTGCCTGCATACAGATGGTGGTAGTCAGCAATAGTAGCAATGTTGATAATTTGTTTCTCATAATGTTATCTAAGGTTTTCCAAAATTCTGTCTAAATCCATTTCGTCACCGCAGAGCACCTGTCTTGGCTTGCTGCCGTCTGCTTTTCCTACAATTCCGGCCTTTTCAAGCTGGTCCATCAATCTGCCTGCACGGTTGTAACCTATGGCAAACTTACGTTGTATCAGTGATGTAGAACCCTGCTGGTGAATTACAATTAATCGGGCAGCCTCTTCAAACAGAGAATCCAGTTTTGATGAATCAAAGCTATCTGCCTGTGTTGATGCACTATCACTCTCTTCTGTGACCTCTGGAAGTAGATATGCGTCTGTATAACCCTGCTGATTTTTGATGTAGTTGCAGATATTTGTAACTTCCGGAGTGTCAACAAAGGCGCACTGTACACGTACACAATCACTGCCCTGCAGGTATAGCATATCGCCTCGGCCTATAAGCTGGTTTGCACCTGTGCGGTCAAGAATGGTCTTTGAGTCAATCATAGAGGTGGTCTTGAATGACATTCTTGCAGGGAAGTTGGCCTTGATGGTACCTGTTACAATGTTTGTAGTAGGACGCTGGGTTGCAATAATCATGTGCATACCTACTGCTCTTGCTTTCTGTGCAATTCTGGCAATAGGCATTTCAACTTCCTTACCGGCTGTCATAATCAGATCACCGTATTCGTCAATTATTACAACTATGTAAGGCATGTATCTATGACCTGCTGTAGGTAACAGTTCCCTGTTCTTGAACTTCTCATTGTACTCTATTACGGTACGTACACCTGCCTCCTTAAGTAACATATAACGGTCATCCATCTCTATGCAGAGCGATTTCAGTGTCTGGATAACCTTGCTTGTATCTGTGATGATTGCCTCCTCTTCATCAGGCAGTTTTGCAAGGAAGTGTTTCAGAATGGGTGAATAGATACTGAACTCAACCATCTTTGGGTCAACCATTACAAGCTTTAATTCTGCAGGGTGCTTTTTGTAAAGCAGTGATGTTATGATGGCGTTTAGTCCTACTGATTTTCCCTGTCCGGTAGCACCGGCAACCAGCAGGTGAGGTGCTTTTGCCAGGTCGAACATATAGACTTCGTTGGTAATGGTTTTGCCTACTGCAACAGGTAACTCAAACTTGCTTTCTGCAAACTTTTTGCTGCCGATAATGGATTCCATCGATACAATTATAGGCTTTGCATTAGGTACTTCAATACCTATGGTGCCTTTGCCCGGGATAGGTGCAATGATTCTGATACCCAATGCTGCAAGACTTAATGCAATATCATCTTCAAGATGTTTGATTCTGTTTATTTTGATACCTGCTGCAGGGGTTATCTCAAACAGTGTAATAGTTGGGCCTACAGTTGCTGTGATAGATGTTATCTCAATACCAAAGTTTCTTAATGTCTGGATGATTCTGTTCTTGTTGGCCTCCTGTTCGCTCTCATCTACAGATGGTGCATTGTTTTCGTAATGCTTGAGCAGATCCAGTTTCGGGAATTTGTAGTGTGACAAATCCAGTCTTGGATCGTATGGCTCCTGTATTCTGCCTGTGGCTTTCTCTTCCTCCTGGGCCTGTATAACCTCCATTGGAATATCTTTCTCCTCCTGAACAGGTTCCTCTGATTTTGTCTTTTTACTGATCTTTTCAGGTTTTATCTCTTTGTAATCATCGTCTTCATCGCTGATTGCAGAAATAATCTCAACCTCCTCTTTTTTCTCTTCTGGTTGCAGAACAGGTGGTTCTGGATTTGTAACTGGAACTTCATTTTCCTCCTTGACAGGTTCGCTAATGTCGTTGTCGGTCTCGGATTCTGATATCTCGCTTTTTTTAAATGATGACAATCTGTTTCTGACCCATTCTATTGTATTTCTGGTTAGGTATATACAGAATATAAGCATTGACAACATTAAAATAAGTATGATTCCGGGTGCACCTACGTTTCCATGTAACCATTCCAGGATTGATTTTCCGTGCATTCCACCGGGGATGATAAATGAATTTTTCATTATTCCGGCCAGAATCCACTGTAAAAATATAGAACACCAGATCATAAGGAATGAGCAGCATATAAACCATCTTAAAAGTTTGAATTCAGCAACCTTTAGCAATCTTAGTCCTATGACAGCCATTAGAATAGGGATGGCCATGCTGGATAGTCCAAACCATTTGTTAATAAGTAACTGTGCCAGATTTGCACCGAGTTTTCCTGAACTATTTGCATAGTCTCCTGCTTGTGCTGTAGCTGATTCCAGTACACTCTGGTCTATGCCTCCGGTTGTAAGGAATGATATGTATGATATAACAACGAAAATTGCCAGAACAACCAATACTGCACCGGTAATAAACGGAAATGTCTCATTATGGACCGCATTTGTCATCCTTTTGAAGATTGACATTTTTTCCGGTTCCTGAACTCCAGTTTTAGTTTTTTTCTTTGTATTTAGTTTCATAATTCTTAGTTGCATTTAGGATTGTAAAGATAGTACAAACAATGCTGAGGACAAAATATTTTTTGATTATGTTTTTTTGCTGTAAAAATAGCTACCTTTGCTACGCAAAATTAAAGAGATGAAAAGTTCGATAGTTTTTGATAAGAATGTTGTTGAATTTGTAACTGTAGCGGCAGAATACTGCTCTTTTATGGAACAGGCAGAACAGAAGGATCGCAGGGAAATAGTCAGCGTGTTGCCTAAACTTCTCTCCTTGCTATATCTAAAAGCGCTTATGCTTCCGGAAACAGAGACAGATTATTCAATGAATCTGGAAGAGTGGGTGACAGAACAGGATTATGATACGCTCAGAGCTATGTTATCTGCCAAGTTGGGTAGTACTGATGATTATCTGGAGGTTTTTGTGGAGGATATGAAATATAGTGATACTCCAGTGCTTAAAACCATATCGGAAGATCTTGCGGATATATATCAGGCTCTGAAGAACTTTGTACATCAGTTTCAGAGTGGACTGAATGATGTTATGGCAGAATCAGTTGCGATATGTGCAGATGGTTTTAAAACATATTGGGGACAGACATTGGTGAATACTATGCGTGCAGTACACAGTATTGTTTCATATAATGAGGATGATGACAATTCTGCAGAGTGTGGTTACTCCGATAATGAGTTATGGTAGAGATATACAATTCAATAGAAAAGGCCGCTGTTGCTGAACTTCCTAAAGTGGAGTTTACCGGTATAGTCAGAATTGTAGATACAGTAGAAAAAGCAGATATCGCAATTTCTGAACTATTGTCATACGGGGTTGTTGGTTTTGATACAGAAACAAGACCAACCTTTAAGCGTGGCGTTGTGAACAAGGTGTCATTGTTGCAATTATCAGCCGGAAATGTGGCCTATCTGTTCAGGTTACATAAAATTGGTATAACAGATAGTATTGTCTCATTCTTAGAGAATGATAAGGTACTAAAGATAGGAATATCTTTGAAAGATGATTATCAGGCTTTGCGTCGCAGAAGAGAGTTTGCACCTGCGGGATTTGTAGATTTACAGGATGTGGTCGCAAAAATGGGAATTGCAGACAGAAGCCTTCAGAAGATTTACGCATTGCTGTTTGCTGAGCGTATATCCAAGAGTCAGCGACTGAGCAATTGGGAAATAGATGAACTTTCTGAATCACAGATGCACTATGCAGCAATAGATGCGTGGGCTGCTTTGAAGATATATGACTATCTGATTGAGTTGATTGATGGAAATAAATACAAAGTAATACATAGAGATGCAGAAGAGAGTATTGCTAAAGAGGGGTAAGGAGGAATCGTTGTTACGTTTTCATCCCTGGATTTTTTCTGGCGCTATTGCCTCAATAGAGGGTGCTCCGGAAGAGGGTGATGTAGTTGATGTATATACATCTGATGGTAATTGGATAGCGGCCGGCCATATTCAGGTGGGCAGCATTGCTGTTCGCGTGCTAACTTTCGTTCAAGAACCTATAGATAAAGAGTTCTGGAAAAAACGCGTTGCAGTTGCCTATAATCTTCGTTCCTCTTTGGGACTGACAGATAGAGAAGATCACAATATCTACAGACTTATACATGGTGAAGGCGACAATTTGCCCGGTTTGGTAGTTGATGTATATGGACGTACAGCAGTTGTTCAGGCCCATTCAGTGGGTATGCATTGTTGCAGGCAGGTTATAGCAGAAGCAATAACTGAAGTACTAGGTAGTAGAGTAGTCAGTGTATATTATAAATCGGAAACCACATTGCCATATAAGGCCCAATCTGATAATTCAACAGGATACATTATAGGTGGTCATTTAGATGATGTGCCTCTGGAATATGGTTTAAAGCTGCCGGTTGACTGGATTAATGGACAAAAGACCGGCTTGTTTATAGACCAGAGAGAAAATCGCGCTTTACTGGAGAAGTATTCAAAAGGCCGCTCAGTGCTTAATATGTTCTGCTATACAGGTGGTTTTTCACTTGCTGCACTAAGAGGTGGCGCAAAACTGGTTCATTCTGTGGATAGTTCTGCTAAGGCAACAGAACTTACCAATAAAGGAGTAAAGGATAATTTTCCTGATGACAACAGACATAAGGCCTTTGCGGAAGACGCCTTCAAATTTTTGGATAATATGGAGGAAAAATATGATCTGGTTATTTTAGATCCTCCTGCATTCGCAAAGCACAGAGATGCTCTGAAACGTGCTCTTATAGGATATAGAAGGCTTAATGAGAAGGCGTTGGAAAAGATTGAGCCGGGCGGCATCCTGTTTACATTCTCATGTTCGCAGGTGGTAACAAAAGAGCAATTTAGAATGGCTGTGTTTACAGCTGCTGCACAAGCAAAACGTAGTGTAAGGATTTTATACCAACTTCATCAGCCAGCGGATCACCCAATAAATATATTCCACCCGGAAGGTGAATATTTGAAAGGTTTGGTGCTATATGTGGAATGAAATGTGAAAGAATGTTAATTTTAGGGCATTTGTTGATGAATATTTTTTGTATGAAAATTAAAATAATATCTTTGCTCCGTGTTTTTCATGGTATTAGATTTTATTTGAAACGGAGTTGTCGAGACGATAACTCTGTTTTGTTGTTTAACAATGTGTATCAGAATTTAATTAAAATTTATTAATTTGATGGTTGTGCAAAAGCTTAAAATCAGATTATCTTTAATGGTGTTTCTGCAGTACGCTGTTTGGGGATCTTATCTACTATCATTAGGAGCATATCTCTCCAGTATAGGGTTTGGTGAAAGAATTGGATGGTTTTTTGTGGCACAAGGTATAGTTTCACTCTTTATGCCTGCCTTTATTGGAATTGTAGCAGATAAGTGGATAAAACCAAAGAGAGTGTATGCTCTTTGTCATATTATTTCTGCAATTTGTATGTTGATTGTGGCATTGAATGGTCTTAATCCAAGGCCTACGTTCAATTCTCTGTTCTTGCCATATTGTATAAGTACGGTTTTCTTTATGCCTACTATTGCTTTGTCTAATTCCATCTGCTTTTCTATATTGCAGAGCAATGGAATAGATACGGTTGCGGTATTTCCTAAAATCAGAATGTGGGGAACGATAGGATTTATAGTAGCTATGTGGGTGGTTAATTTTGCTCATTTGCAGCTCTCTTCTATGCAGTTTCTGATGCGTTCGTTTTTGGGAGCTTTGCTGGCTCTTTATGCTCTCACCCTTCCTATGGTAGAATTGCAATCAAATCATAAAGGTGATTCTATTATCTCCAGAATGGGCTTTAGTGCATTCAACCTATTTAAAAACAGAAGATTGGCTCTCTTTTTTCTATTTGCAATGGCTTTTGGCGCCTGTGTTCAGATAACGAGCGGTTATGTTACGCCTTATCTGGATAGTTTTGCTATTAAACCAGAGTATTCACAACTTTTTGTAGTGCGGAATTCACTGTTTATGACTTCGCTGTCACAAACCTCTGAAGCCTTTTTAATATTGCTGCTGCCAATATGTATAAAGAAAATGGGCATAAAACGGGTTATTATCGTCTCAGCGCTTGCCTGGTCTTTGCGATATCTATTGCTCGGTATAGGAAATCCGGCTGATGGTGTGGTTTGGCTTGTTCTTTCAATGATTGTCTATGGTGTGGCATTTAATTTCTTTAATATTGCTGGTTCAATGTTCGTTGATTCTGAGACAAAACCTGAAAGGAGAGCCTGTGCACAGGGAATGTTTATGATGATGACAAATGGTTTTGGTTCATTTGTAGGAATGGCGTTGGCTCAAAAGGTGGTAAATCAGTTTACTTTCTCGGAATTTGTTGAAAATAGATATTATACCGTTGGTGATTGGGGTATGGTATGGATGATTTTTTCTATATTTGCTCTTATTATTGCTCTATTGTTTGCATTGTCATTCAATGAGAAAAAAAAGAGAAACATAGATGGATAATAAAATTGAACTGGAAGTAGGGGAAATATTGAATAGAGTACCATCAGACCTTAATCTGGTTGTGATGCTACATGAAAAGGGTGGAGACCGTTCTTTGCCACTTCTTGTGGGTTTGCTTGAAGCACAGTCTATAGCAATCAATATACTTAAAATGAAGATGCCCCGTCCAAATATATATGATCTTTATGTAAAGACATTGGAACAGATGGATGCCTTTCTGGAAGAGGTGTTTATATATAAACTGGAGAATGGTGTTTTTCATTCATACATATATATAAATAAGGATGGAAACAGCCAATATATAGACTCACGTACTTCTGATGCAGTTGCACTTGCAGTAAGAACCGGAGTGCCAATATATATAGACAGCAATCTGTTTGATGGGCATTGTGCTCATAAGGAGGGTAACGGTGCATTTTCTATGCCTATAACAGTGGCAAGTATTGATGTTCTGCAAGAGGCAATGGAGCAGGCTGTTGAGAGTGAAAATTATGAACTAGCCGCCAAATTACGAGATGAAATAAACAGACGTAATGGCACCGGTTTTGAAAATAATATCTAAAAATTATGTGGTTATTCTATTCGCCCGAAATATCTGAAGATATGGAGCTGCCTCAGGATGAGGCGCAGCATTGTATCAGAGTACTACGACTCAAGGAGAACGATATGGTTCGTTTGACCGATGGAAAGGGATTTTTTTATGATGCGGTCATAACAGCAGTAACAGGCAAGAGATGTATGCTACATATAGAGAGAACGTTTGAACAGCAGCCGTTGTGGAATGGATATATACATCTGGCTGTAGCTCCTGCCAAACTGATGGATAGAAATGAATGGTTTGTAGAGAAGGCTGTTGAGATAGGTGTTGATGAGATATCGTTTATTAAAACTGCACATTCCGAACGTGATGTAATCAAACTGGAAAGAATAGAAAAGATTGCAGTCTCTGCAATGAAACAATCAAAGAAGGCCGTTCTGCCTAAGATAAATCAAATGGTTAAGTTCTCTGATTTTATATCTTTGCATAGTGATGGCGATTGTTATATTGCGCACTGTGAAGAGGATAGGAAACTAGCGCTTAAGGATTGTGTGGTGAGTGGCAATAAGAGCCTTGTGCTAATAGGGCCGGAAGGCGATTTTTCTCCTTCTGAAGTAGAAATTGCGGTTAATGCAGGTTATAAAGGGGTGTCGCTAGGGCCGTCTGTGCTCAGGACAGAAACAGCCGCACTTGCTGCTGTGCATATAATGAATTTGGTAAATCAGAAAGATTAATGAGGTATTTCATCTATTTGTCATTCAACGGGACAGCGTACAGTGGCTGGCAGATTCAACCGGATGCTCCGTCTGTGCAACAGACGTTGCAAGAAGCTCTGTTTACTTTTTTGCGTACTAAAATTGATGTGACGGGCGCAGGACGTACTGATGCCGGTGTTCATGCAGCAGAAATGGTCGCTCATTTTGATCTTTCCGAACCAAAGGATTGTGGCTGGATGAAAAACAAACTGAATGGAATATTGCCTACTGATATTGCGGTAAAAAAGATTGTACCGGTAATAGAGACTGCCCATGCTCGTTTTGATGCAAAATCCAGAACGTATAAGTATTATCTTAATATGGAAAAATCTCCATTCGATAGAGACTTCTCACTTAGGCAGATATTACCGCTGGATTTTGATTTGATGAATGAGGTGGCTAAACAACTGCTTGATGTTGCGGATTTTACCAGTTTTAGTAAATTGCATACTGATACTAAAACAAATAATTGCAAAGTAAGTCAGGCATATTGGGAGCAAATATCGGAAGGTAAGTGGGTATTTACTATTACTGCTGACAGATTCTTAAGGAATATGGTTCGTGCAATTGTTGGAACACTGCTTATGGTGGGTCGTCATCAGATCTCTTCCTCTGAATTTGCAGAGATAGTAGCAAGTAAGGATAGATGTAAAGCTGGCGATTCTGCTGCAGCACGCGGACTGTTTCTTGAAAAGGTTGAATATCCCGATCATCTGTTTTTGGAGGGTATATAATATATATAAGGTATGAAAAGATTGCTATTTACTGTTTGGTTGGTTATAACTGCTCAACTGGCATATTCTGCTGATATTAAAACTCTGTTTGTGGAGATGCCTGATTCAATAATGCCACTGCTTACAAAGAGCAATAAACTGGACTTTCTTGATTATGCTGATATGAATATGCAGGCTAATGCCACAAATAAATTGGGTGGTGTAAGCAATATGGCTGATATCAAGGATGATTATCTCTCTCTTCAGATGACGTCGTCATCAAAAGTTGATATGAAACTGTATTACGGCAAGGATTCCTTGTTGACGATAGCTATCGTTGAGACTGTGTGTGGTGGTTATTGTGATTCAAAAATTACCTTCTATAATGAACAGTGGGAGCAATTGGCTATAGAAGATATCATCGAATTGCCCGGTATAGATGATTATCTGAATAGAAAAGCAATGAGACAAACGGAAAATAGGGATGCTGTTGGCAATATGATATACAGAATGTTTGAAATTGATATGCTTTCTGAACCGGAGATGTTGAAGGTCAAGCTTACTTCAAAAGATGCAATAACTGATGATGAATTACGTAATACTATAATTGAAAGGGAGGTAATATCTTTTAGATGGAATGGTAAAAGGTTTGTTCGTTTAAAACAGTAATATTTATGTTATACAAAAAAAAGGACCAGATTTTATAAATCCGGTCCTTTCTTTGTTATTGTCGTTGTTTATTTGCCACGGCTCTTTGCGTAACGGCTCATGAACTTGTCCACGCGACCTGCTGTATCCACAAGCTTTGACTTACCTGTGAAGAATGGGTGTGAACTGCTTGAAATTTCAAGCTTGATCAGAGGATAAGTCTGACCTTCGAACTCGATTGTCTCCTTTGTTGCACATGTTGAACGTGACAGGAAGCAATCGCCATTTGACATGTCCTTGAATACTACAGGACGATAGTTTTCTGGGTGAATACCTTGTTTCATATCTTTAAGTTTTAATTATACTCCGTCTTACTCTTTATGCCTGTCCGTTCGGATTAGGCAATTCTATAACGGGGGTTTCGGACCGCAAAATTACACTAATTTATTGTAATGGCAAAGTATTTTGCAGGCTTTTTCTTAATAATATTGGGAATTTAGCGCTGGGGAAATACTGAAAATGAGTATAAAGTCACAAAAAATGGCTATAGAAGAATAGCAGACTGTTATTTTAACTAACTTTGCACTCTAAAATCAATTAAAAATGGGTAAGAGTCCAAAAAAATATGACAGTCTGGAGGGCCTTTTAAAATATCCTTCCGAGAATTTCTTTAATAGTCAGGCATTTTGTGGATGCCTGTTGCTGTTTTTTGCTGTTGCAGCAATAATTTGCGCCAATAGTTCAAATCTTCAGTCGTATTATAATAATCTGTTAAATCTGGAGGTTGGTATAAAAGTAGGAAACGAAGATTTGATATTTCCTCTGCAAACCTGGGTTAACGATGGTCTGATGGCGATATTTTTCCTGACCGTGGGTCTGGAAATCAAACGTGAAATGATAGTAGGTCAGCTCTCTTCAATCAAGCATGCGGCACTGCCTATTATTGGTGCTTTGGGTGGAATGGTTTTTCCAGCAATTATTTATGCTCTGTTTAATGCCGGTACAGGTACTGCGAATGGCTGGGGTATTCCAATGGCTACCGATATAGCTTTTGCAATAGGTGTGCTTTCGTTGTTGGGAAAACGTGTACCAACCGGATTGAAGGTCTTTCTGATGGCTCTGGCAATAGCAGACGACCTAGGTTCAATATTTGTAATAGCATTCTTTTATCCAAGTCATGCAATAGATTTTATGTATCTTTCGTTAGCCGGTTTGACAACTGTCTTTATGGTTGTAATGAACAGGTTACGTGTCAATAAGTCATTGTATTATATCATCCCTGGCATTATCCTCTGGTTCCTGATGTTCAAATCGGGCGTACATGCTACAGTGGCAGGAGTTATAATGGCCATTACCATACCGGCCAGAAGCTTTGTAAACGAACTGGAATTCAGTAAGAATATGTCATTGCTTGTTAACCATTTCAATGATGTGTCAAAAGATAGTACTTCAGTTCTTACCAATTCCGAACAACAGATAGTTATCAATGGTATGGATGAAATGTCGTCCAAGATGAACCCTATGCTGCACAGATTTGAATTTCATCTGCATTCCATTTCAGATTACTTCATAATGCCGATGTTTGCATTCTTCAATGCAGGTGTTGTGTTTGATGCTTCTCTGTTCAGTTGGCCATTGCCACCAATAGTACCTGGTATCTTCTTTGGTCTGCTGATTGGTAAACCATTAGGTATTGCTTTATCTTGCTGGCTGGCAACAAAACTGAAGGTGGCAGCACTACCGGAAGGATGTAACTGGAAACAGTTTATATCGTTGGGATTTATAGCAGGTATTGGCTTTACAATGGCAATATTTGTGGATGGATTGGCTTTCCTCCCTTCAGGTTTGCAGGAAGAGCAGATTTCCTATTATGTCAATTTGGGAAAGGCAGTTATACTGTTGACATCGGTAACTGCAGCAGTAGTGGGTGCTGTTTCGCTCTATCTTACTACCAGGGACAATGATAATGCAGACGATAAAATGTAAACCGGTTAAAAACTTTCTCTTTCTACATTTTATAATAAGACTGAAAGTGTGTAACTTTGCAACGGGTTTAAGAAAAACGTTTATAAACAATTAATATTAAACAAATGATTAGCTACAAAGAGTTGGGTTTGGTGAACACCCGTGAAATGTTCGCAGCTGCTGTTAAGGGCGGATATGCTATTCCTGCTTTTAACTTCAACACAATGGAACAGATGCAGGCTATCGTACAGGCTGCAGTAGAGACAAAATCTCCTGTTATCATGCAGGTTTCTAAAGGTGCACGTAACTATGCTAATGCTACTATCCTGCGTTATATGGCTCAGGGCGCTGTAGAATATGCAAAAGAGTTGGGTTGCGCTAATCCTGAAATCGTTCTTCACCTGGATCATGGTGATAGCTTTGAAATCTGTAAGGATTGTATCGATATGGGCTTCTCATCAGTTATGATTGATGGTTCACATCTTCCATACGAAGAGAACGTTGCTCTTACAAAGAAAGTTGTAGAATATGCTCATCAGTTCGACGTAACTGTAGAGGGTGAATTAGGTGTTTTGGCTGGTGTTGAAGACGAAGTTGTTGCAGCTGAGTCACATTACACAAAACCAGAAGAGGTTCAGGATTTCGTAAGCAAGACTGGTGTTGATAGCTTGGCTATCTCTATAGGTACATCACACGGTGCTCACAAATTTACTCCAGCACAGTGCACATTGGTAAACGGTGTATTGGTTCCACCTCCATTGGCATTTGATATCCTTAAGGAGATTGAGGTTAAGATTCCTGGATTCCCAATCGTATTGCACGGTTCATCTTCAGTTCCTCAGGACGAAGTTGCTACAATCAATAAGTTCGGTGGTGCTCTGGAAGCTGCAATCGGTATTCCAGAAGATCAGCTCAGCCAGGCTTCAAAGAGCGCTGTATGTAAGATCAATATCGACTCTGACTCTCGTTTGGCTATGACTGCTGCTATCCGTCAGCACTTGGCAGAGAATCCAGGTCACTTTGATCCACGTCAGTACCTGAAACCAGCTCGTGACAACATGAAGAAGATGTATATCCACAAGATTGTTAACGTTCTTGGTTCAGACAACAAACTTTTGAACAAGTAATCTGAAAATAGATTGTTAAGGTGGGCGTATCGGTAAGGTACGCCCATTTTTATTTTGGAGCAGGGAAACTCTTGGCTATAACAGTAAGATTGATTGAATCTTATTGTGCATATTTGATAATTATTTGTAGCTTTGTGTTCTTCCGGTAAATTGTTGACAAATATGAAAAGATTTTTATTGCTTGGTTTTTTTGCCTTGTTATGTTTGACGGCTTGTAGAAATAATGGCTATGAGGTTATTGAAGATGGTGTGATAGTCAAGGTTCAGAATAGTAAGAGAAATAGTACTGCCAAAGTTCGATTGAAAGTAATGTCTGAAGATATAGTAAGGGTTTCTGCAACCCCCAGCAGGAAATTCCATGATAGAAACAGCTTGATTATATTGCCGGATGCACAAAAGAGAACTGATTTTGATGTTATAGACTTAGATTCTGCTGTAGAATTAAGAAATTCCGGTTTGATTGTTTCAGTGAACAAGAGCGATGGAAAGGTTCTGTTTAAGAATATATATGGTGAACTTTTAACATCAGAAGTGGAAACGGCAGAATTTACGCCAATAAAGGTGAAAGATGCCAATGGAGTATCAAAAGGTTTTTCAACAATCAACAGATTTACTACAGAACGTCCGGAAGGAGTGTTTGGATTGGGGCAGCATCAGTCGGATCAATGGAATTATAAAGGAGAAAATGAAGAACTATATCAATATAATACCAAAATCAGTATTCCTTTTGTAATATCTTCCAGAAATTATGGTATTCTGTGGGATTCTTATTCATTGGTACGTTTTGGTAATCCTGAAACATATTCTCAATTGCATAAGGTTTTTAAACTATATGACAGAGAGGGTAAGGAGGGAAGTCTGACAGGTATATATTCGTCAAGATGGGGAGAACCATTGGTCCGTGCAGAAGATTCGTTGTATTACGGAGATGCGGATGCAATAAAAAATCTGCCTGATTTAGGTACAGCAGTTCTCTATGAGGGAGCGATAGAACCTTTAGAAGATGGAGAATATAGATTCCTGTTGTATTATGCGGGCTATGTTAAGGTGTATATAGGTGGCGAAGAGGTTGTGGCAGAACGTTGGCGTACGGCATGGAATCCTAATTCATACAAGTTCTCTGTGAATATGGAGAAAGGGAAAAAATATGATCTGCGTGTTGAATGGAAACCGGACGGAGGTACGTCATATATCGGGTTGCGAGCTTATGCTCCGGTTGCTGATGAAATAATGGATAATATTACGATGTGGAATGAAATGGTTCCTCAGTCAGATTATTACTTTATAAGGTCAAACAACATGGATGGTGTGATAGGTGGTTTGCGACAGCTGGTCGGTAAGGCAAATATCATGCCTAAATGGGCACTTGGATTTTGGCAGAGCAGGGAACATTACAAGAATCAGGACGAAGTGATATCTACCCTGAAGAGTTTCAGGGATAAGGGTATCGGTGTGGATAATATAGTACAGGACTGGAACTATTGGGAGCAGGATAGTTGGGGCGCTCATGATTTTGATTTAACACGTTATCCTGATCCTCAGGCAATGGTGGATGCTGTTCATGATATGAATGCTCAGATTATGATATCTGTATGGCCTAAATTCTATCATACGACTGAACATTATAAGGAGTTTGATGAAAACGGGTGGATGTTTACCCGTGCAGTAGAGGATAGTATCCGTGACTGGATAGGTCCTGGATATATAGGTTCTTTCTATGATGCATATTCAGATGGAGCAAGAAAGCTCTTCTGGAGTCAACTAAAGGAGCATCTTTACAAGTATGGTATAGATGCGTGGTGGATGGATGCCAGTGAACCAAATCTCAGGGACTGTGTACCACTTTATTATCAGAAACTATTGTGCGGACCTACCGCGTTGGGTTCATCTACTGAATATTTAAATGGTTATGCATTGATGAATGCAAAAGCTATTTATGAAGGACTCAGGGAAGAAGAACCAAATAAGCGAGTATTTCAGCTTACTCGTTCAGGTTTTGCAGGTTTGCAACGATATTCTACTGCGTCTTGGAGTGGTGATATAGGTACTCGTTGGGAAGATATGCGTTCACAGATAGTTGCAGGTTTGAATTTTTCGTTGTGTGGTGATCCGTACTGGACTATGGATATAGGTGGCTTCTGCGTAGAAAACAGATATGCAAATGCTCAGCGTATGTATGACAGGACCGGTGTTGAAAATGAAGATTTAAAGGAGTGGCGAGAGTTACAGACACGTTGGTATCAGTTTGGAACATTTACGCCAATATACCGGGCTCATGGTCAGTTCCCATTACGTGAAGTATGGAATATTGCACCAGAAGATCATCCGGCCTATAAATCGATAGTCTATTACAATAAACTGAGGTATAAACTGATGCCCTATATCTATTCGCTGGCGGGTAGCGCCTATCATGATGATTACACAATGATGCGCGGACTGGTTATGGATTATGCTTACGATATTAAAGCTATGGATGTTTCAGATCAATTTATGCTTGGACCATCCATTATGGTGTGTCCTGTATATGAATATGGAGCGCGTTCCAGAGAGGTCTATTTGCCACGGGGAAGAAGTTGGTATAACTTCAATAACGAAACGGAAGTTATTGAAGGTGGAAAAGTTATAGTGGCTGATGCTCCGTATGAGCGTGTTCCAATGTTTATCCCTGCAGGTTCTATTATAACCTATGGACCTGAAATTGAATATGTTGATGAGATTCCTGCAGCAGAGATTACACTAAAAGTATATAGCGGTAATGACGCTTCTTTTAATCTCTACGAAGATGACGGCGTGTCATACGATTATGAGAATGGAAACTATAGCATAATACCAATAGTATATGACGAAGTCAATCATACCATGATGATTAAGGACAGGGTGGGAGAATATGATGGAATGATTGAAAATAGAACATTTAATGTTGTGTTTAACGATAAAGGAAAAATAAAAACCAAACATGTAGAGTATAGAGGAGACGAAATTTTACTGCAATTTTAATGATGAATGTTAAATGAGTACAAAATAAATACATTCTGTTATTGATATTTAAGAATTTTATTTGAGATTTTTTCGAAATTAATGTATATTTGCATAGTTACTTCGGAGAAGAGTATATAAATATTGTTTAATAAATTAATAATAAGCAAATTATGGCTAAAGAGTATTTTCCTGGAATAGGTAAAATCCAGTTCGAAGGTAAGGAGAGCATGAATCCAATGGCTTTCCGTTACTACGATGAGAACAAAGTTGTCATGGGTAAAACAATGAAAGACTGGTTGCGTTTCGCAATGGCATGGTGGCACACATTGTGTGCAGAAGGTGCTGACCAGTTCGGTGGTGGTACAAAGTCTTTCCCATGGAACAGCGGTGCTGATGCAGTTGAGATTGCAAAGCAGAAGGTTGATGCAGGTTTCGAAATCATGCAGAAACTTGGTATTCCTTACTACTGCTTCCACGATGTTGACCTGGTGTCAGAAGGTAGTGGTGTAGCTGAATACGAAGCAAACCTGAAGGCAGTTGTTGCTTATCTTAAGGAGAAGCAGGCTGAAACAGGTATCAAACTGTTGTGGTCAACAGCTAACGTATTTGGTAATGCACGTTATATGAACGGTGCTTCAACAAACCCTGATTTCGATGTAGTAGCTCGCGCTATCGTTCAGATTAAGAACGCTATCGATGCTGGTATCGAACTTGGTGCTGAAAACTATGTATTCTGGGGTGGTCGTGAAGGTTACATGAGCCTTTTGAACACAGATCAGAAGAGAGAAAAAGAGCACATGGCAACTATGTTGACAATGGCTCGTGACTACGCTCGCGCTAAGGGCTTCAAGTGTACATTCCTGATTGAACCAAAACCAATGGAACCTTCAAAGCATCAGTATGATGTTGATACAGAAACTGTTATCGGTTTCTTGAAGGCTCACAACCTTGATAAGGACTTCAAGATTAACATTGAGGTTAACCACGCTACATTGGCAGGTCACACATTCGAACACGAATTGGCATGCGCTGTTGACGCTGGTATGCTTGGTTCTATCGACGCTAACCGTGGTGACTACCAGAATGGTTGGGATACAGACCAGTTCCCAATTGACCAGTACGAATTGGTACAGGCATGGATGGAAATCATCCGTGGTGGTGGCTTAGGCACAGGTGGTACAAACTTCGATGCTAAGACACGTCGTAACTCAACAGATCTTGAAGATATCTTCATCGCTCACATTGCTGGTATGGATGCAATGGCTCGCGCTCTTGAATCAGCTGCTAAGTTGCTGGAAGAGTCTCCATATAAGGCTATGAAGGCTGCTCGTTACGCTTCATTTGACAGCGGTTTGGGTAAGAAGTTCGAAGATGGTCAGATGACTCTTGAAGAGGCTTATGAATATGGCAAGCAGGTTGACGAACCAAAACAGACTAGCGGTAAGCAGGAATTGTACGAAGCAATCCTTGCAATGTACGCTTAATTGTTTTAAGCTATAAAAAATACAGGGCTCGAGAAATCGAGCCCTTATTTTGTGATATACCACTCTGACCGGATAATGGTTATGAGTGATATTTGTTATTTCTTTTTCTTACAGTTGCGTATAATAATAACTACGATGGCTACCAAAACGATACCTGCTATTGTGTATCCAATTTCGTGACTATACTCTGTTACAGTGCTGATTAGTTCCTCTTCCGGAACAATTCTTTCCAAATAGAAACCTAATGCAGCAAGAACTGCGTTCCAGATACCTGCACCTAATGCTGTGAATGCAAGGAATTTTGTCATATTCATTCTTGCAAGACCTGCTGGTATGGAGATAAGTTGTCTGATTGCCGGTATCAGACGTCCTACAAATGTTGATATCGCACCATGCTTGTTGAAATACTCTTCTGCCTGCTCTATCTTTTTTACGTCAAGCAGTAGAAGATGGCCAACTTTGCTGTCTGCAAATTTATATACAATAGGTTTGCCAATCCATAGAGCCAGGAAATAGTTGATGATAGCTCCTAAACATGCACCGATGGTGGCAAAAAGAATTATCAGAAATAGATTCATTTCACCATTTGCTGCTGCGTGATATGCTGCCGGTGGAACTACTATTTCCGATGGAAATGGAATAAATGAACTTTCAATAGTCATTAAAAGTGTTATGGTCCAATAATTAAGGTGTTCTAGACACCATTGCAGAAATGAGATTGATTCCATTAGTTATTTTGTTTAGTTAGATTAATCAATAGGTCTAATTCGTCATTTTCCGGGTCTAGGGATAGGCCCATGTAAATGTACTTTAATGCTTTCTCCTCATTGTTGTTGTATATATATACCTTGGCCAAATAGGTGTATAACTCTATACGGAAGTTTTCAGTGTCATTGCTGTCCAGAGAATCTTCTGCCTTGGTAAGATATTCCAGAGCTTTATCTATATCTCTAAGATAGTAGCAGCATTTACCACAGCAGAAGCTTAGTACAGAGGCCATGCTTTCATTTTTCTCAAGTAGTAAACTGTATTTTTTCAATGCAGTTTGATAGTCATGTAGATTAATGTAACAGTCGGCCTTCATTAGTGATGCAGTGAAATTTTCCCCGTCTATAGCTTCAATGTATTCATAACACTCTTTAGCTTTTATATAATCACAACTTTCAAAGTATATCCTGCCTAACTGTTCCCACGGGTATGTGTCATACGGGAATTTGTCCAGCATATTGTTGTACCATTCAATTGCCAGACTGAATTGTTTGGTTTCAAAGTAGAGATCTGCCTGTAATTCGTAAAAATTGCTGTCAGGGTTTCCTGTCTCCTTGAAAGCTAAATCTATCCACTCCTGGGCCTGGTCATAAAACCTGTTCTCCATTAACTGGATTATTATGTCACTTAGCAGGTCGTAATCGGAATTACTGCAGGAATATGCATTTTTGAAAAATGTATTGGCTGAATCTATTTTGTTATAGGCAAGTTCTATAACACCTTTTACATACAGAACCTCCTGGTTGTGATTGTCTGAAATGGTCTCTGCTATAGCTTTTGCATCCTCCTTTCTACCTTTTAAGAGTAGATTATTTGCTTTGGCTATAAGAATTTCAGAATTGTTGGGGTGTAGTCGTAAACCATAATCGGATGCAATATCAGACTTATCCAATTCCATATTCATAGTATAATAATCGGCTATATCGGCAATGTCAGAGCCATCAAAATAGATGGCTCTCTCATTGTCAATCATATCCTCGAAACTCTGTAGAATCTCTTTGAATTCCGGAGAATCGTAATAGGTCTGATTATCTTCTCTCATTTATGGATTTAAGCTTTACCCTTAATTTTACTCCAGTTATCTTTCAGGGAAACTGTCCTGTTAAAGATAATATGTTCCGGTGTAGAATCTTTGTCTGTACAGAAGTATCCTATGCGCTGGAACTGGTAATGATCCATAGGCTTGGTATCTGCCAGAAAGTTTTCAACGTAACATACTGGACGTACTTCAAGTGAATTAGGATTCTTCATCTTCTGCATAGCTTCTACGACGCTCAGCCCCTCTTCGTTGCGCAGACGTGCCAATTCATCACGTGGATTTTCAACACTCCAGAGTCTGTCGTACAGACGTACTTCCGCCTGAATAGCGTGGCTGGCACTTACCCAATGTATGGTACCCTTCACTTTGCGGTTGGAATCTGATTCTCCTGTTTTTGTGTTAGGAATGTATTCGCAATAAACCTCCTCAACTCTTCCTTCTGCGTCTTTTTTGCAACCTGTGCATAGTACGATATAAGCACTCTTTAATCTTACTTCACGACCTGGTGTAAGACGGAAATACTTTGATGGAGCATCCTCCATAAAGTCTTCTCTCTCTATCCATAGCTCGCGGCTGAATGTTATCTTGTGGCTGCCAGCATCCGGATCTTCAGGGTTGTTGATGGCATCCAGTTCTTCTGTTTTATCTTCCGGATAGTTTGTTATAATCAGTTTAACCGGATCAATAACAGCAGAAACACGTGTGGCGCGGCGGTTGAGATCTTCGCGTATTGCTGATTCCATCAGTGCCATATCGTTAAGTGCATCGAACTTTGTATATCCAATTCTGTCAACAAACATTCTGATAGATTCAGGTGTGTAGCCTCTGCGACGGTAGCCGCAGATAGTAGGCATTCGTGGATCATCCCAGCCTGAAACCATACCCTCCTGTACCAGTGTCAGAAGATTGCGCTTGCTCAGAAGAGTGTAGTTCAGATTAAGTTTGTTGAACTCTGTCTGGCGTGGGCGGTTGTCATCCAGATCTTCGCCTTTCTTCAGCCAATCAATAAACAGATCGTATAAAGGACGATGAGGTACAAATTCAAGTGTGCAAAGTGAATGTGTTACTCCCTCAAAATAGTCACTCTGTCCATGTGCAAAGTCATACATAGGGTATGCCTTCCATGTTGTACCGGTACGGTGATGAGGTGTCTTTACTATGCGATAGATGATAGGGTCTCTGAAAAGCATGTTGTTATGAGCCATATCAATCTTGGCACGCAACACCATAGAGCCCTCTTCCAGTTCTCCGCTGTTCATCTTCTGGAATAGTTCCAGACTCTCTTCAACAGGGCGGTCTCTGTAAGGACTGTTAATACCAGGCTGTGTTGGTGTACCCTTTTGTGAAAGAATAGCCTCCTGGTTCTGTTCGTCAATATATGCTTTTCCCTCTTTGATAAGATCTATTGCAAAGTCCCATAGCTGCTGGAAATAATCGGATGCATAGAATTCATTTTCCCACTTGAATCCCAGCCATTCGATATCCTCCTTAATTGCATCTACATACTCTGTATCCTCTTTTGTAGGGTTTGTATCATCAAAACGGAGGTTGCAGATACCATTATGCTTTTCTGCCATGCCAAAATCCATGCAGATTGCCTTTGCGTGGCCAATGTGAAGATAACCATTTGGTTCTGGCGGGAAACGAGTCTGTACGCGTCCACCATTCTTGCCTTCAGCAAGATCCTTTTCTACCATCTCCTCAATGAAGTTCAGGCTCTTCTTTTCGCCTGCTTCCTTAACGCTGTTCTCTATCATATTAATCCGTTATATTTTCATTCTTTTTACAAAGATGCAAAGTTACGGATTATATGTTGTTTTTTTTGCTTTTTTTGTCGATTATCTCCATAAAAAATGGATGATGGAGAGTTTGTATATGGAAAATAGGAACAGTGAGGGCCTGTTTCCCTGTAGATTGTTGATAATCAGTTTCCCGAATATCTTGTCTATTATGTGGATAATCCAGGTAAAATGTATTTTTCTCAGTCTGTTATATTGCATTAATAACTTAGAATCATTCCCTATATCGTTTCTGTGATTGTAGAGATTGTGTATTGACTGTCTGGTCTTTTCCAGAAAGATACTGTTTTCTTCTATGCCAATGTGTATCAGAGGGTTGTCAATATGAATAATTGATACTTCTTTCTTTTTTAGCATTACGCCAAACATAACATCTTCATATCCATATCCAGTAAAGTCTTCCGGGAATCGGATGCTCATAAAAGTGGTTCTGTCTATGAGAAATGAGAATGGTGTAAAGCGGCTGTAAGGTTCCTTGTTGCGATATTTTGCAAGACGCTTTTTGTCGGCCCGCTTTTCATATTTGTATCTTAGTTCTACGCATGGGTAGGGTTGGCTGTCAGGGTGTACCAGTCCACCACATACAACATCGTACTCTTCTGATTTATCCAGATAGCGCTTGATGAACCTGTCATCTTTTGTCATTGCATCGCAATCAAGGAACAATAGCTTGCTGTAACTTGATCTGTCTGCAAGCATGTTTCTGATGGCTGCACGACCGATGTTCTCTTCTAACTGTATATAAAGACAGTTCTCTAAATTCTCAATAGTATTTTTGTTTGAATTCCTTTTGTCAATATCAGTGCTGCAATCGTCTGCAACAATTATTTCATAATCAATACCCAAAGAAGCACATTGTGACTGCAAACTCCTAACAAGCAGTTCGCAATCCCAATTGTAGGTGGGGATAAGAATAGATAATGATATCATAGGAATTTATTTTTGCCAAAAGTAGTAAAAACAGCGCAAATAGCGTAATTTTGTAACCAGAATAAAAGAGTATAGGGTATGCAACCACTGGCAGAAAGAATGAGACCTAGGCAGCTTGATGACTATGTCGGTCAGAAGCATCTGGTAGGCGAAGGATCTGTTCTCCGCAGGATGATAGATTCGGGTCGTTTGTCTTCCTTTATTCTTTGGGGACCTCCAGGAACTGGTAAAACGACTCTGGCGCAAATTGTGGCATCACATCTTGATGTGCCATTTCATACCCTCAGTGCTGTTACCGCAGGTGTGAAGGATGTTCGTGATGTTATAGAACTGGCCAGAAATAACAGAATGTTCAATACGAATGGAAGTCCGGTTCTGTTTATTGATGAAATTCACAGATTCAATAAGGCTCAGCAGGATTCATTGTTGGGAGCTGTGGAGCGTGGCGATATAACATTGATAGGTGCAACTACTGAAAATCCCTCTTTTGAAGTCATTCGTCCATTGTTGTCCAGAATGCAGGTGTATGTTCTGAATTCATTGGACAAAGAAGATCTGCAACAGTTGCTGGAAAGAGCAATAGCAAACGATGTCTATCTGAAAAGACGTAAGATAGAGCTTAAGGAGACAACTTCGCTAATGCGTTTCTCCGGTGGCGATGCACGCAAACTTTTGAATATATTGGAGCTGGTGGTAGAATCGGAAGGCGATGGAGATTCTGTAATAATTACCGATGAAATGGTGAATTTAAGGCTTCAGCAGAATCCATTGGCATACGATAAGGATGGCGAAATGCATTATGATATTATTTCGGCATTCATAAAATCCATAAGAGGCAGTGATCCCGACGGAGCACTCTATTGGCTGGCACGTATGATAGAGGGTGGTGAAGATCCTGCATTTATAGCACGCAGACTGGTTATTTCTGCTTCAGAAGATATAGGGCTGGCAAATCCAAACGCTCTGCTGCTGGCAAATGCAGCATTCGATGCGGTAATGAAACTGGGTTGGCCGGAAGGACGCATACCTTTGGCTGAAGCAACTGTCTATTTAGCTACATCGCCTAAGAGTAATTCTGCATATATGGGTATAAACAGCGCACTGGAACTGGTACGTTCTACAGGTAATCTGCCGGTACCATTGCACTTGAGAAATGCTCCAACCAAACTGATGAAGGATTTGGGATACAGTGAAGGTTATAAATATGCACACAGTTATGAAGGGAATTTTGTAGAACAGCAGTTCCTGCCTGATGGCATTGTCGGAACCCGATTCTGGTCACCCCAAAAAAATGCTTCAGAGGATAAGCTGCGGGAACGTATGGAACTTATCTGGAAACGAAAGTATTAAATCCAATCAATCGGTCATAGCGGGCACCATTCTCCCTGAAGTAAACCAATATGGTATATTCATTGCCTGTTTCATAGCAATCACCTTCAGTCCTTTCTGTCATGGAGCCTTTGCCATTATCAGGTAACCAAATATACTGATAATCGTATGATCCCTGTTTCAACAGCGCTGTAATGGTGTATGCTTTCATCTCTTCATCATAGCTCATTTTCCAGTTGTCAGTAATATTGTTGCCGGAAAAATCTCCTCTTAAATACAGATTGCCTCCGGATAATCTGTTTGATATCAATGTAAAATGTACAAATAGGTAATCGGCTTCAATGTCACTACTACCGGCATTATGGCTGCGAACAAGGTAACGTCCGTTGTGATCATTGTCATGTCTGTATGCTATGTGTGGCCGGTCTGTTAGGAGTGTAGCATGATAATATGGTGTGTGAAAGTCTATTCTGTCCACATTCTGAGTATAGTCATACATGTCTATGATTTCAAAGCGACGATATTCATTGCCGGCATTGAATATCAGCTCCTTGCAGTGTGAATACTCCATCTTGTTATTAGAACGATGAGTTGGCTTAAAACCGCTTATCATGTTAGTAATGTCTCTGTTCATTATTACGTATGGAAGTATCTCCTTCGTCTGGTCCAGAACCCTTATTCCTGAATGGCTGATGCTCATCGTAAGCTGCTGGTGTCTGCCATTTATATCCAGATCAGTATTGGAACTTACAGATGCAGCTATGTTGGCATAATCTTCAGTAACAGAAAATTTGGCATCGGCAACACACTCTCCATCTTCGTCAATAATCTCAACAAGATAATTACCGGACAGCTTTAATGATGTATCATCGTTAGGAATATTGAAGGTATAATGTGTATATTCAAATGTGGTGTTAATGGAGTTTTCATAATCATCTACAGGTATATCATTAAATCCTTCAATAAAGTCCGATTCATATAGATCAGATGGTTTCCAGTTGGCATCACAATGTGTTATGTGATAGGTGAATCGGTTGTAGATATGTGACATTTCATCGAATGATATGGTTATGTAATCATCGCTGTTCAGGTGTAGTATTGGCAGTTTCTCCCAATCATTATTTACGATGGTGCGCATGGTTTTTATGTTCTCACTGTACAGGTTTACCCATTGTGAGAAGGAGTTTGATGGCAGTAAAAACATAACGCAAATTACTGCCAGATATCTCAGTTTATTCAAGACTTTCATAACTAAGGTGTGAAGATAGTGTAAATTTCTGTAAGGTGTGTATATATGCAAGTAAAAAAAAGAGTAACTTTGCATTCTGAAAATTTAGAGCTATGGCAAAAGAATTGAAAGATCTTACCAAAAGAAGTGAAAATTATTCACAATGGTATAATGAACTGGTAGTTAAAGCAGATTTAGCTGAACAGGCACCTGTACGCGGTTGTATGGTAATCAAGCCTTACGGTTACGCTATTTGGGAAAAGATTCAGCGAGTACTTGACGATAAATTTAAGGAGACTGGTCATCAGAATGCCTATTTCCCCCTTCTTATACCTAAATCATATTTAAGTCGTGAGGCAGAACATGTTGAGGGCTTTGCAAAGGAGTGTGCTGTAGTTACTCACTATCGTCTTAAGAATGCAGAGGATGGTTCAGGTGTAGTAGTAGATCCTGCAGCTCGTCTGGAAGAAGAACTTATAATTCGTCCTACATCGGAAACAATTATCTGGAGTACATATAAGAATTGGATTAAGTCTTATCGCGACCTGCCAATTTTGTGTAATCAGTGGGCAAATGTGATGCGCTGGGAAATGCGTCCACGTCTTTTCCTGCGTACAGCGGAATTCCTGTGGCAGGAAGGTCACACAGCACATGCTACCCGTGAAGAGGCTGAAGCAGAAGCAAAGAAGATGCAGAAGGTGTATGCAGAGTTTGCAGAACAGTATATGGCAGTACCTGTAGTTAGAGGTGTGAAGTCTGAAACAGAACGTTTTGCAGGCGCTTTGGATACATATACAATTGAATCCATGACTCAGGATGGTAAGGCATTGCAGTGTGGAACTTCACACTTCCTGGGACAGAATTTTGCCAAGGCTTTTGATGTTCAGTTTGTAAATAAAGAGAATAATCTGGAATATGTGTGGGCTACATCATGGGGTGTGTCAACCAGACTTATGGGTGCTCTGATAATGGCTCATTCAGACGATAACGGTTTGGTACTTCCTCCAAAGTTGGCACCAATACAGGTGGTTATAGTTCCTATATACAAGAAGGATGAAGAACTACAGCAGATTGATGCACGTGTTGCTACATTGGTAGAAAAGTTGCGCGCACGCGGAATCAGCGTAAAATATGATAATGCTGATAACAAGCGTCCTGGCTTTAAGTTCGCTGATTATGAACTTAAGGGCGTTCCTGTACGTGTGGTTATGGGTTATCGTGACTATGAAAACGGAACAGTAGAGATAATGCGTCGTGATACTCTGGAGAAGGAGACACTTCCATTTGAGGGCATTGATGAAAAGATAGAAACTTTGCTGGATGAGATTCAGCAGAATATCTTCCAGAAGGCTCTTGATTACAGAAAAGAGAGAACTTTTGAAGTTGATACATATGAAGAGTTCAAGGAGAAGATTGAAGCAGGTTGCTTTGTTCTGGCTCATTGGGACGGAACAGCAGAAACAGAAGCCAAGATTAAGGAAGAGACAAAGGCTACTATACGTTGTCTGCCTTTGGATTACGAATCAGGTCCTGGAAATTGTATATATACAGGTAATCCTTCAAAGGGAAGAGTACTGTTCGCAAGATCATACTAATAGGATAACAGGAGTTACTTATAAAGGATTTACGAGGCTGGTTTCTTTAGAAATCGGCCTCGTATGCTATACCAATACCTTGTGTGTAAAGTGAAGTTTTGGAGAAGTATTTGTCATTTGCTTTGTTGTAACCTTTCAAACTGATTTTTGGTTTCTTTATCATCAGCCACTCTACCTCTATGTCACCAATAAAGTTAGAGGTGTTTGTCATAGCGTTTTCTCTGTATCCAAAGTTACCATTTATCAACAGACGGTTGTTAAGCAGATGTGCTTCCAGAATACCTTCCAGCTCTTTGTTGGTAAGATTAGCAGGGTCATTGTTTAAATAACTGCCTGCAGTGACATTACTTGAAAGAGAAAAGTTGTTGTTGTTAACTACCTGTGAAAGCAGATTATTTATTTGAGTATTCACTGTGTTGTTGAAGAATGATTCAACAGTGCCAGGTGATGTATTGGAATTTGTATTAGCGTAATCGTAAGAATAGAATCTGCCCATGGTAAGCAGATACATAAACTGCAGATTTGTCTGTTCTTCTGTACTTGTTGAACTCTTTATTGCCTCCTTCTCCTCCTGTGAACCTTGTGGTAATTCTATGTTAAAGGCAAGAGATGGCGCAAGCACTGTACCCGTAATATCCATCAAGCAATTTACTCTAACATTATTGTCTGAAGAGAGATTGACATCCAAATCGCTTAGCGATACTGAATTTACAGTATGGTAAGTGTGAAGATTTAATTCTGCTGTTGATGGATGTCCATTAAAGGTTACGTGGCTGCTTTCCTCAGAGAAACGGAATTCCTTTCTGATTAGGTCTTCAAGTGAAAAATCACAATAGCCGCGTGATACATTGTATCGGCCTAACAGGTTGATACCCTGTTTGTTGCTGTAGTTGGCTCTGATCTGTCCATTACCGAATACCGTACCGTTAAGCGGATCCATTAGGAGATCAATAGCAGCATCTTCTGTACAGTTGATAGAAAAGTTTAACTGAACGTCTGTGTTTATCTCTTTATTCTTTTTTCTGCTTCTGACACTCTTTTCTGTGGTTTCATTGCTGACACTGTTTGTTGATGCACTTGAATCGACTATTCTCAGGAAACTATTGTCTGCTACAGGACCCGCAGACAGATTGTAGCCGAATCTCGTTCCCGGAGCTGTTGTGGCATCTGCACGAACTATCAGACCAATATCATTGTCGGCAGTCAGATTGATTTTTCCTGTAGTAAATACGTTTGCAAAGATGTCGGTTGATTCTGTTCTTGCAATATTAAGAACCTGCATATTTGTAACGTCTGCATCCATCTGAACAGAGAAGTTATTAAGATATGTGTGCTGTATGTTACACATTAGTGTTCCCTTGTTGTCAAATTCGTCATAAAATTCTACATTATGGAAGAACATCTTGCCAGGTTCAAACACAACCGTATCATGCTTAATTATAAAATTTGTATTCAGGATACTCTGGTCCAGTATTCCGTTTTTTAATATTGCCTTACCTTCCAAATCGAGCGCATCAAGATTGCCAAATAGTCTGATATTTCCCACTGCATTTCCATTAACCTCCCTAAAAATGTTTTTGGTAAATCGGTTCAGGAAATAAAGGTCGGTATTCTGTGCATCGATATCAATGTCCAAATATCTGTTTTTTGGTGAATAGTAACCGCTAAGCAGGGTGGAAGATACCTCTTCGTCATTCATGCTCGCTTCAATGTCAATACATTCAAGTTCCTGATTCCAGATACCTTCAGCTACTAAACGTCCTCCATAAGATCCCAGAAAACTAAAGTTGTCTGCAGTTATCTCCCCATAGAATGCCGGTGATTCCAAAAGCGACATAGCAGTAACATCTGCCGATGCTATACCTGAAAATTCAATGTCGTTTATGTTGAACATCTTAAACAGATTGTCAATGTCAATATCTCTTAAGGTTATATCCAAAATATCGGTTGAATCGGCAGAAATCAAACCATCAACTGAAATGGATTGATTGTTGTTTGCCAGTCTGAAATTGTCTATGCTAACTTTACCGGAATCTGTTGCAATCTGGAATTTTGATATTTCCCAGTCTGTGTTATTGAAGGTTATGCCAGACTCCTTCATCTGATGCGAACTCTTTAGCCATTTGTTCTGTTTGTCAAAATGTTCAAATGTTGTGAGAGCTGCTATATCCAGATTTAGTTCATCCATTTCTGCACTTGACCACTGTATGTTGGTATTCAGGCTATCGTTTCTGGCAGCAAAAGATATATTTACTTCGTTGCCAAGGGTGTTGTTGCTGTAATTTCCCTTAATATGAACCTTGGTGTCGCCATTATCGGAATTGAAATCAATATTTCCATCCAGGAGACTATTCTGATAGTAAGATACATCTGGTATATATACGCTGGCTTTTGCAATGCCATTGTTTTCATTCACACTGCATTGCAAATTAATAGTTTCGTTTATCTCCAGAGGTATGTGAAGAACATAGTTGTAGAATTCTGTAGGTCGTAACTGAGCGTCAATCAAAAAACTGTTGGCATAATAAGACTGTGACCTGTGTCTGTTTGACTTGTAGTTTAATAACCATTCGCTGAATGTAGGCAGAGTGCTCTCTAATACAAAAGCTAAAGAGTGTGGAAGGGTGCTCAACAGATAATCACCCACAATGTCTATATTGGCAATTTCACTTTTTAATGACAAATCACGTCTGTTGTATGAATTTTCTGTAATGGTTAGGTTGAAAGTATGATCTGTTTGGAATTTTCCTCCGGAATCATAATATGAGAGCGAATCAATGGAAAGCTCTCCGCGTAACAAGTCTAATGTGTTGCCCATACTCTCTGCTACTATGTTGGCCGAAACAATAAGACTATCTCTGGATGTAAAATTCAATTCACTAAGATTTAGGTGATTGATATCCATTTTAAGAGATGTATATGTGTCTGTTTTGTCAGGAAGTATGTTCGCTAAAACAGTTACATCAGCGTTAGGGTCGTTGTATGTGATTTTACTGCTGATAGTATCATTCAATAGTGAACCATTAATTGCAATGTTGTTGTATGAGTAATTATTGAATCTGATACTATTTACATTACCATGGAAAGAACCATTTCTAGGTGATGTAAGTATTTTTCCATTTGTTTTCATCGAAATGGAACACGTTCCGATATTGTTGTTAGCAATAAGTTTGCCTATTTCCAGTTTGTTGCTACTAATCTCTATTCTTTCATTCTGTGGGTTTAACGCAATAGATACGCTTGCATTTCCAATGTCGCTGATTATAGTGGCGTCGGCAGTTAAATCGTTTAATTCACCATTCAGGTAGAACTCTGTGTTGAATTTGCCTATATTTCCAATAATTTCCGGTATCTGTACGTTGAATCCGGAAAGCTGATTGGTAAGGAACTTGTGCAGATTTGCTGTGGCTGATCCTGAACCAACCCCATTATTTATGCTGAAGTCCTTGACTGAGTAGGGAGTGGAACCATCATTATTGTTGGTTACGGATGCTGATACGCCAATGTCAAAGGTGTTGTCTGCATCATTAATGTTCAGACTGTTGATTGTATATTTGTTCTTATCTCCTTCCGCTTGCAGATTTATTGCAATCTTTTCTGTCATAGTTGCTGTCTGCGGCAGAAAGGCTGTGAAGTCAGCTCCAACTACAGATGATTGCATATCGATATTCCAGAGAATACCGGATAAAATACTGGAAGCTTCTATTGTATTAATTCTGATGTTACTGTTTTTTGTGTGCAAATTAAGATTATTCAGCAACAGATTGTCCTTACCCGCTTTCAGTGCTCCGTTGCCCTTAGTTATGGCAACTCCTGATCGTTCTGTAAATGAAAGATTACGTAATCTTGTGTTTATGGAATCTGACGATAGATGTTTTAGTGATATTTTTGTAGTTATATCCTCCAGTAGAATGTGTGAATGGTTGAATTTATCAGGGGTACTGACTTCCGAATTTACATTGTATGCAACCTTTCCGTTCTTGATAAAGATGGAATTGGCTCTTAACTTTATGTTTTTGCTGTTATCAATGTTCTTCTGAGGTTGTACGTGTACCAGAATTGCACCCAGATTGGTGGCCGATCCGGAGTCTTCCCTGTAAATATTGATATACGGACTAATCAGATTGACTTTGGTGATATCTAGCGAACCTTTCAATAGCGGTATTAATCTGAATTGCAATTTGACTGTCGATGCAGCAAATAGTGTGTCGCCATTGTGGTCATCTATCAGTAGGTTCTTAAGGGAAATTCCGCATGGATGAGTAAAACTGAAACTTTCTGCAACTACATCTGTACCTAATGTTTCTGACAGTACTGCACTTGCATAGTTTGCCAAGTCCTGTTGTATTTTTTTATTGTTCAACAGAATATGGCTGCCTAATATTGCTGCAATTACTGCAATCAGGATGATATGTATGGCTTTTCCGACTTTCATCAATTCGAATTGTTTCAAATGGCAAAGTTACATTTTGAAAAACAAATCACGAAAGCTTATCTCTCTTTTTTTTATTATTGATGGTTGTTGATAACAATCACTAATTTTTATTCACAGATTATAATATTATTTGTAAATTCGCACCCGATTTTGAATAAGTGTTTTTACAAATATATAAACAAACAAAATGGCAGAAATCATTAGATTGCGAAAAGGCCTGGACATTAAGTTGTTAGGAACTCCTGCTGAAAAGGTAACAGAGCTTGGAAATGGCGGTACAATAGCATTGTGCCCAAGCGATTTTACAGGCGTTACCCCAAAGGTGGTGGTTAAGGAACAACAGTCTGTAAAGGCAGGTGAGGCCCTGTTTGTTGACAAAAATCATCCAGAGGTGAAATTCGTTTCTCCTGTAAGTGGTGAAGTTGTTGCTGTAAACAGAGGCGCTCGTAGAAAGGTGTTAAGCATTGTTGTAAAACCAGATGCTGAACAGCAGTTTGTAGAGTTTGGTAAAAAGAGTGTGCAGTCTCTGACTAGCGAAGAGATTAAGGCAATCCTGCTTGAATCAGGTTTGTTCGCATTCTTCCGTCAGCGTCCTTATGACGTAATTGCATCTCCAGAAGATTCACCTCGCGGAATCTTTGTGTCAGCATTCGATTCAAAACCTCTGGCTCCAAAGTTCGAACTTATCCTGAAGGGTAATGAACAGGATTTCCAGACCGGTTTGAGTGCACTTGCAAAGATTGCTCCAACATCATTGGGCGTAAGCACAGAACAGACATCCGATGCTCTTTTGCAGGCTAAGAATGTTGATGTCTATGCATTCAAGGGTGCGCATCCTGCTGGTAACGTAGGTGTACAGATCAACCACATCAAACCTGTCAACAAGGGTGAGATTGTATGGACAATAGATCCAGAAGCAGTTATCTTCATTGGTCGTCTGTTCAACCTAGGCCATATTGAAATGACCAGAATTATTACAGTTGCCGGTGAAAAGATTGAAAATCCTGCTTACATGAAGGTTACTTTAGGATCGCAGCTGGCTGACATTTTGAAAGGCAACCTGAAGGAGGGTAATGTTCGCGTTATCAACGGTAATGTTCTGACAGGCAACAAGGCTGTGGTTGAAGATTACCTGAATGCATTTGCAAATACTGTTAATGCAATTCCTGAAGGTGACGATGTAAATGAATTCATGGGCTGGATAATGCCTCGTTTCAAGGAGTATAGCGTAAACCGCACATTCTTTGCTTGGCTTACATCACTTCTCTGCCCAAAGAAACAGTTTAGCATTGATGCCAGAATAAAGGGTGGTGAACGTCACATGATTATGTCAGGCGAATACGACAAGGTATTCCCAATGGACATCTATCCTGAATATTTGATTAAGGCAATCATTACCGGTAACATCGATAAGATGGAGGCTTACGGAATTTATGAAGTGGCACCGGAAGATTTTGCTTTGTGTGAGTTTGTTGATTCCTCAAAACTAGAGCTACAGAGAATAGTTCGTGAGGGCTTGGATAACCTTCGTGCCGAAATGGCCTAAAATGATTGATATATGAGCTTAAAAAATTATATAGATCGTATTAAGCCGAATTTTGAAGAGGGTGGTAAATTACAGGCCTTCCGTTCGGTTTTTGATGGATTTGAAACTTTCCTTTTTGTTCCTAACGCAACTTCAAAGAGCGGTGTGAACATTCATGATGCAATAGACAGCAAGCGTATTATGATTATGGTTGTAATAGCTTTGTGTCCTGCATTGTTGTTTGGTATGTATAATGTTGGTTATCAGCATTATTTAGCTGCAGGTTTGCAGATGGATTTCTGGCCAATGTTCCTGTTTGGTTTCCTGGCTGTTTTACCTCGTATCATTGTATCCTATGTAGTAGGTTTGACAATTGAGTTCGTGGTAGCACAGTGGAAGCATGAAGAGATTCAGGAGGGATTCCTTGTGTCAGGTTTCATTATTCCTCTTATTATTCCTGCGACATGTCCACTATGGATTCTTGCTATTGCAGTAGCATTCTCAGTAATTTTTGCCAAGGAGATTTTTGGCGGTACAGGTATGAACTTCCTGAACGTAGCTCTTATTGCTCGTGCCTTTATCTTCTTTGCATATCCTTCAGTAATCTCTGGTGATGCTGTATGGGTTGTTGACCATGCAATCTGTGGCTTGGGTGCTAATCTGCCTGACGGCTTTACAGCAGCTACAGCATTGGGTCAGACAGCTACATCTGCAGCAGCTGCTCCATTCGATATGAACATGATCTGGGGCCTTATCCCGGGTTCAGTTGGTGAAACAAGCGTTATAGCAATAGCTCTTGGTGCTGCTCTCCTCCTGTACACAGGAATTGCAAGTTGGAAGACAATGTTTTCAGTATTTGTAGGTGGTATCGTAACAGTTCTGTTGTTCAACCAGTTTGGTCCTGATACAGCAGTTGCAAATATGCCTTGGTATGAACACATCGTACTTGGCGGTTTTGTATTTGGTGCTGTGTTTATGGCTACAGACCCTGTTACATCAGCAAGAACAGAGATTGGTAAGTATATCTACGGCTTTATGATAGGTATGGTAGCAATTATAGTTAGAGTGTTGAACCCTGGTTATCCAGAAGGTATGATGCTTGCTATCCTGTTGATGAACTGCTTTGCTCCACTTATTGACTACTGTGTAGTTCAGGCTAATGTGAATAAACGTGCAAAAAGATCAATTAATAAATAAGGTATATGGCTGCAAAAGAATTTAAATGTACAGTTTGTGGCTATGTCCACAAAGGCGATAAGGCTCCGGATGTATGCCCATTGTGTCAGGCACCTGCATCAAAGTTTGAGCCTGTAAAGAAAGAGCTGAATACAAATGGTAACGTTTATACAGTGGTTTATGCTGCTGTGATGGTTATTATTGTAGCATTCTTGTTGGTATTTGTTTCTGACTCATTGAAAGAGCGTCAGCAGGTAAACGTTATTCAGGATACATACAAACAGATCCTTTACTCTTTGAATATCAGAGAAATTGGAGATGTATCTGCTACTTACAATTCTACTATCGAGGGCGATTATCTGTTGAACTCTAATGGTAGCTTGAAGAAAAACGACGGTGAATTCTGCACAAGCTATAAAACAGAATTCAAGAATGGCCGTTTGCATGTTTTCAAGGCTGTTGTTAATGGTGAAACCAAGTATGTTATTCCTGTAAACGGTTTAGGTCTGTGGGGTGATATCTGGGGATACGTTGCATTAAACGAAGATTGCAAGACCGTTTATGGAACATATTTCTCACATGCTTCAGAAACTCCGGGCTTGGGTGGTGAACTAGCTCAGCAGTATGTTCAGGAACGCTTCATTGGTAAGAAAGTTCATGATGGCTCAGATATAACACTTACAGTTGTTAAGTTTGGTCAGGCTAAGAATGATGAGTCCAAGGTTGATGGTATGACAGGTGCTACAATCACATCAAATGGTGTGAATAGCATGTTGAGAACAGTATTGGAGGCTTATAAACCTTTTATATTGTCAAATAGTAACAAGTAATAACGATATTTGAGTAACTAATATGGCTAATAAGAATAAAGAAATTTTAGGACAGCCTATCTGGGGCAACAACCCTGTTGTTGTTCAGATTTTGGGTATCTGTTCTGCTTTGGCGGTAACAGCTCAGCTTAAACCGGCAATTGTTATGGGTTTGTCTGTAACAGTTATTGTAGCTCTCTCTAATGTTGTTATTTCATTGTTGAGAAAGACTATTCCTAACCGTATCAGAATTATTGTACAGTTGGTGGTTGTTGCTGCACTGGTAACTATTGTTAGTGAGATTTTGAAGGCTTTTGCATACGATGTTAGTGTGCAGTTGTCAGTATATATTGGTCTTATCATTACAAACTGTATCCTTATGGGACGTTTGGAAGCATTTGCTATGCAGAATGGTCCAAAGGAGTCTCTGCTGGATGGTATAGGTAACGGACTTGGTTATGCAGCAATCCTGATTGCAGTTGCGTTTGTTCGCGAACTGTTGGGTAGCGGTACATTGTTCGGCTTCCAGGTAATACCACAGTGGTGTTATGATCATGGCTATATGAATAATGGTATGATGCTTATGTCACCAATGGCACTGATTTTGGTTGGTTGCATTATTTGGATACACAGAGCACAGTTTAAAGATTTACAAGAGAAATAATTTAAAGGCGGAAATTAATTATGGAACACTTTTTTAGTCTGTTTGTAAGGTCGATTTTCGTCGACAATATGATTTTTGCATTCTTCCTGGGTATGTGTTCATACCTTGCAGTATCAAAGAATGTAAAAACTGCGTTAGGTTTAGGTGTAGCAGTTATTTTTGTGCAGTTGATTACACTGCCTGTTAACTATCTGCTTCAGACAAAGGTTTTAGGCCCTGATTGTTTGGTTGAGGGTGTAGATTTGTCATTCCTAAGTTTCATTCTGTTTATAGCGGTAATTGCAGGTATAGTTCAGCTTGTTGAGATGATTGTAGAGAAGGTTTCTCCATCTCTGTATGCAACACTCGGTATATTCCTGCCTCTGATTGCTGTAAACTGTGCTATTATGGGTGGTTCTCTCTTTATGCAGCAGCGCGTAGGTATGGATCCTGCATCAACTCAGGCTATTGCTTGTTTTGGTGATTCAGTAGCATTCGCATTGGGTTCAGGTATTGGTTGGTTGATAGCAATCGTATGTCTGGCTGCTATTCGTGAGAAACTTGAATATAGTGATGTTCCTGCTCCATTGAAAGGTGTAGGTATTACATTCATAACAGTAGGTCTGATGTCTATGGCATTTATGTGCTTCTCAGGACTTGCACTATAATAAAGAGGAGGAATTATGAGTTTATATATTTCAGCTATAATAGTATTTTTGATCGTAATCATGCTGCTGGTAGTTATTCTGCTGGTTGCAAAGATGTATCTGGTTCAGTCAGGTAAGGTAAAAGTTACGATTAATGGAGAGAAAGAGATTGAGGTAAATTCAGGAGCCAGCCTTCTGACAACTCTTTCTGAGAATGGTATATTCCTTCCATCTGCATGTGGTGGTAAGGGTTCTTGTGGCCAGTGTAAGTGTCAGGTTCCTGAAGGAGGTGGTGAAATCCTCGATTCAGAAAAGGGACATTTTACCCGCAGACAAATTAAGGACAACTGGCGCTTAGGTTGTCAGTGTAAGATTAAGGGTGATATCTCAATCAAGGTACCTGAAAGCGTAATGGGTGTTAAAGAGTGGGAGTGTACTGTTATCTCAAACAAGAACGTTGCTACATTTATCAAGGAGTTTATTGTTGCTCTGCCTGAGGGTGAACACATGGATTTCTTGCCAGGTAGCTATGCTCAGATCAAGATTCCTACATATAACATGGATTATGACAAGGATATCGATAAGGATTTGATTGGTGAAGAGTATTTGCCGGCATGGAAAAACTTTGGTCTGTTTAACCTGAAATGTAAGAACGAAGAGGAGACTATTCGTGCTTACTCAATGGCCAACTATCCTGCAGAAGGCGACCGTATTATGTTGACAGTTCGTATTGCAACTCCTCCGTTTAAACCAAAAGAACAGGGTGGTGGCTTTATGGATGTTATGCCTGGTATTGCTTCATCTTACATCTTTACATTGAAACCAGGTGATAAGGTTACAATGAGTGGTCCTTATGGTGATTTCCATCCTATCTTCGATTCAAAGAAAGAGATGATTTGGGTAGGTGGTGGTGCCGGTATGGCTCCTTTGCGTGCTCAGATTATGCACCTGACCAAGACTCTTAAGACAACTGACAGAAAGATGTCTTATTTCTATGGCGCACGTGCTTTGAACGAAGTATTCTATCTGGAAGATTTCTTGCAGATAGAGAAGGACTTCCCTAACTTTACATTTAACCTTGCTCTGGACCGTCCGGATCCTGCAGCTGATGCAGCTGGTGTAAAATATACAGCAGGTTTTGTTCACAATGTAATGTATGAAACTTATCTGAAGGATCATGAAGCTCCGGAAGATGTTGAGTACTACATGTGTGGTCCTGGTCCAATGTCAAAGGCTGTTACAGGAATGTTGTATAACCTTGGCGTTGAAGAAAAGTCAATTATGTACGATAATTTTGGTGGATAATTTTCTTTTAGTTCAAGATTAAAATAAGTAAAAGCGAATCTCCTGTTTTCAGGTGGTTCGCTTTTATGTTTTGTGTGCAATTGCAAAAATATTGCATAAAAGTGGTATTTATTATCTTTTTGTTAGTCTTTTGGTTGTAGTGCTGTTTAAAAATAGCAAATAGTCATAAAATTGGCTTGAAAAATTACAAAGTGTAAAATGAATAAAACAAATTGCTTTCAAAATAATTGAATATTGTTGAAAACTTTGTCATTTTTGTTAGGAAAATAGTTGTTTAGATGGAAATAAGGATATACCTTTGCGCCGTCAAACGAAAATAATAACTAAAAAACAAAATATACAGCTATGAAGCATAATTTTTGCGCAGGACCAGCAGTCCTACCACAAGAGGTAATTGAGAAGTCAGCTAAAGCAGTTTTTGATTTTGCAGGAACAGGTATTTCTCTTTTGTCTATCAGTCATCGTTCAAAGGAATTTAAGCCGGTAGTTGATGAAGCTGAGGCTCTGATCAAAGAGATACTGGATATTCCAGAGGGCTATTCAGTGCTTTTCCTTGCAGGTGGTGCAAGTATGGAGTTCTGCAGAGTTCCTTTTAACTTCCTGAATAAGAAAGCAGCTTATCTGAATACAGGTGTGTGGGCTAAGAAGGCTTTGAAAGAGGCAAAGGCTTTTGGTGAAGTTGTAGAGGTTGCTTCATCTGCTGATAAAAATTATACATATATCCCTAAGGATTTTGAAATTCCTGCAGATGCAGATTATTTCCACTTTACAACTAACAACACTATCTATGGTACACAGATTCGCAAGGATCTGGACAGCCCAGTACAGTTGATAGCAGATATGTCTTCAGATATCTTCTCACGTCCTATCGATGTAAGTAAATATAACTGTATCTATGGTGGCGCTCAGAAGAATCTTGCTCCTTCAGGTATGGCATTTGTAATTGTTAAGAATGATGCTTTGGGTAAGGTTGAAAGAGAGATTCCTACAATATTGAATTACCAGACTCATATTGATAACGGTTCAATGTTTAACACTCCTCCTACATTCACACTGTATTCAGCAATGGAATCACTCCGCTGGTTGAAGGCCAATGGCGGTGTTAAGGAGATGGCAGTACGTGCAGAACAGCGTGCAGAAAAGCTTTATGGTGAAATTGATCGCAATAAGCTGTTCGTTGGTACAGCAGTAGAAGAGGATCGTTCTCATATGAATATCTGTTGGGTAATGGCAGAAGAGTATAAGGAACTTGAAGATGACTTCATGAAGTTTGCACAGGCTCAGGGTATGGTTGGAATAAAAGGTCACCGTTCAGTTGGTGGTTTCCGTGCTTCTTGCTACAATGCACTTCCAATGGAGAGTGTTGATGCTCTGATTGCTTGCATGAAAGAATATGAATTGAAACATTGATCTATAAACAGCTGAATTATGAAAGTATTACTTGCTACAACAAAACCATTTGCAAAGGTTGCAGTTGATGGAATTCGTAATGTTATAGAGGGTGCCGGATTTGAGTTGGCACTTCTGGAAAAATATACAGAGAAATCGGCTTTGTTAGAGGCTGTTGCCGATGCTGATGCAATAATTATTCGCAGTGATATTATTGATGCAGAGGTGTTTGATGCAGCAAAACAACTGAAAATAGTTGTACGTGCCGGTGCGGGTTATGATAATGTAGATTTGGCAGCTGCTACAGCTCATGGAGTTTGTGTAATGAATACTCCGGGTCAGAATGCAAACGCAGTAGCAGAATTGGTGTTTGGTTTGATGGTCTTTGCAGTTCGTAACTTCTATAATGGTACATCAGGTACAGAACTGATGGGTAAGAAATTAGGTATTCATGCTTTTGGTAATGTGGGCCGTAATGTAGCTCGCATAGCAAAAGGCTTTGGAATGGATGTTTGCGCATACGATGCTTATTGCCCTAAGGAGGTGATTGAGCAGGCTGGAGTTCAGGCTATGGATTCAGTAGAACAGATGTATAAAGAGTGTCAGTTTATCTCTTTGCATCTTCCTGCAACAGATGAAACCCGTGGTTCAATCAATGCAGAACTTATTGGTATGATGCCAAAGAATGCAGTTGTTGTAAATTCAGCACGTAAGGAGATTATCAATGAAGAAGAACTTATTGCATTGATGCAGGAGCGTACCGATATTAAATTTGTGACTGATATTCAGCCTTCAAATGCTGCAAAATTTGAAGAACTGTTTGCTGACAGATATTTCTCAACACCTAAAAAGATGGGTGCTCAGACAGCAGAGGCAAATATCAATGCAGGTATAGCAGCAGCAAATCAGATTGTTGGATTCATCAAGGATGGATGCACAAAATTCATGGTAAACAGATAAACAGGTAAAATAGGAAAACTCCCGTTGGCGGTTTAAACTCCGTTTGCGGGAGCTTTCATTTAAATAGAGACAGTATGGCAATAGTAAAACCATTCAAGGGGGTACGTCCTCCAAAAGCATTAGTAGAGAACGTTCAGAGCCGTCCATACGATGTATTGAACTCTGAAGAGGCACGTATTGAAGCAGGTGATAATGAGATGTCACTTTATCATATCATCAAGCCGGAGATTGATTTTCCTGCAGGAACTGAAGATCATGATCCAAAAGTTTATGATAAGGCTGTGGAAAACTTTGCAAAGTTCCAGCAGCAGGGCTGGCTGGTACAGGATGCAAAGGAACAGTACTATATCTACGCTCAGACAATGAACGGTAAGACTCAGTATGGTCTTGTAGTAGGTGCATACGTAGAAGATTATCTGAATGGCAATATCAAGAAACATGAACTTACCCGTCCTGATAAGGAAGAGGACAGAATGAAGCATGTTCGTATAAACAACGCAAATATAGAACCTGTATTCTTTGCTTATCCTGATAATGCCGCATTGGATGCTATTGTTGCAAAATATATAACATCAGCTCCGGAATATGATTTCACAGCAAAAGATGATGGCTTCCGTCATCAGCTCTGGATAATAGATAATGATGCAGATATAGCAGCTGTAACAGAGGCATTTTCTGCCATTCCATCGCTATATATTGCTGATGGTCACCATCGTTCTGCAGCAGCAGCTCTGGTAGGCGCAGAAAAAGCAAAGCAGAATCCGGACCACAAAGGTGATGAAGAGTACAACTACTTTATGGCAGTATGTTTCCCTGCAAGTCAGCTGACAATCATTGATTACAACCGCGTGGTTAAAGACCTGAATGGAATGACATCACAGGAATTTTTAGATGCTCTGACAAAGAACTTCGATGTTGTTAAAAAGGGTTCCGATATATACAAACCTGCTGCACTGCATGAATTCTCTCTCTATCTGGATGGAGAATGGTATCAGCTGAATGCAAAAGAGGGTACATACGACGACTCAGACCCAATAGGTGTACTTGATGTTACAATATCTTCAAACCTAATATTGGATGAATTGCTGGGTATAAAGGATTTACGTCGCGATAAGAGGGTTGATTTTGTGGGCGGAATTCGTGGACTCGGTGAACTGAAGAAGAGGGTTGACAGTGGCGAAATGAAAGCTGCTTTGGCTTTATATCCGGTTTCTATGAAACAACTTATGGATATTGCTGATAGCGGTAATATTATGCCTCCAAAGACAACCTGGTTTGAACCAAAACTACGTTCAGGATTGGTAATACATAAATTGGCCTGATATCTATTAGATTTGATTAAGACTTTTATATGGTGGCGATTGCAATTATGTAATCGCCGCTTTTTTTATTATTGCTGTTCCAAATTTGTAGGTTTGAATAATATGTGGTATTTTTGAAAAATATTGTAACATTGGTTAAGTGGGCTATATATGGGAGATGGTGTTCTTGATTCATATTTAACGGTAAATGGAACTGCCGAGGGCGAATACTCCGAAAAGCGGAGTAAGTTCTATGCATTTTCTTTTCACGTTGAGAATACCGAACAGATAAAAAGTATTGTAGCCGATGTGCAGAAAAAATATTATGATGCACGTCACGTCTGTTATGCCTATATGTTGGGACCGGAAAGAGTGGACTGGAGGGTAAACGACAACGGAGAACCATCAGGAACAGCTGGTAAACCAATTTTAGGACAGATTAACAGCAGAGGGCTAACTGATGTTCTTGTAGCTGTAGTAAGGTACTTTGGCGGTGTAAAGCTGGGAACCAGTGGGTTGATAGAGGCATACAGACAGGCAACTGTAGAGGTGCTGAATAATGCAGAAATAGTTACAAGATATGTAGAAAAGGATATAACCATTCTTTTTGACTTTCCTGTAATGAATGATGTGATGAAACTAGTGAAAGAGTTCAGCCCTGCTGTTGTGTCGCAGGAATATGACTCCTATTCACCACCGGAAGGTATAAACAGAACAAAGAATTTTGATTGCAGAATTGTATTGAGAAGCAGATTGACTACTATTGCAGCAATACAGACTGCATTAGACAAAATACTGGAGCCACAGGCGGTTCCAAATCTGGCGTATGAATGAATAAAAACAGATGTATATGATGAAGACTTTTAGATTATCTCTTTTATCGATGGCATTGGTAGGTATGCTGTCGTGTGATTGTGGCAATCAGGTACCGGTAAATACCGATGGTCATAATTTGTGGTTCAATTCTTTGGGTGAAGAACAGATTCTTTCATCTTCAAAATCCACTATGGCGATATTGCAGAATGAACTTAATAACTATTGGCAGGGATCGCAGGTTGTTAATGTGAAGTTACTGGGGCAGAAAAATCAGGATTTAGGTAATGAAGGCTATGTAATAGATTACAATGCCGATTCTGTAGTTATTTATGCAAATACCCAGATTGCTGCACTGTATGGTACATACGATCTGATTCGTATGCAGGAGAGTGGACAACTGGGTAAGAAAGCATTCTCAAAGACAGAACTTCCGGCATTCCACAATCGTATATTGAACCACTGGGATAATCCTAACGGTACAATTGAACGCGGTTATGCAGGTCAATCATTGTGGAACTGGGATGAACTTCCAAACATAGTATCGCCTGTATATGAAGAGTATGCACGTGCAAACGCTTCAATAGGTATCAATGGAACAGTATTGAATAATGTAAATGCAGATCCTATAATGCTTACACCTGAATATCTTCAGAAGGTAAAGGTGCTGGCAGATATATTCCGTCCATACGGTCTGAAGGTATATCTTTCATTGAATTTTGCATCGCCTAAGCATCTGGCTAATCTGAAGACTTCCGATCCTCTTGACAAGGACGTTATTCAGTGGTGGAACGATAAGGCAAAGGAGATCTATTCAATAATTCCTGATTTTGGCGGATTCCTGGTTAAGGCAAATTCAGAAGGACAGTCTGGCCCTCAGGATTATGGCAGAACACATGCTGATGGTGCAAATATGATAGCAGATGCGGTTGCTCCATTCGGTGGAATAGTTATGTGGCGTGCCTTTGTTTATGATGCTCAGTCACCTGACCGTGCAAAGCAGGCGGTAGAGGAGTTCCTGCCTTTTGATGGCAAATTCCGCGATAATGTTATAATCCAGATCAAGAACGGCCCTATCGATTTCCAGCCTCGTGAACCATTCAGCCCTCTGTTCGGACAGTTGGAAAATACCAATGTAATGGCTGAATTCCAGATTACACAGGAATATCTTGGCTTCTCAAACCATCTGGTATATCTGCACCCAATGTGGAAGGAGTGTCTGGATTCAGATACATATCAGAAGGGCGAAGGTTCTACTGTAGCAGAAATTACCAAAGGTGTAACTCATAACCGTCCAATAAATGCAATAGCAGGTGTTACAAACATAGGCGATAGCATAAACTGGTGCGGACACCATTTTGCTCAGGCTAACTGGTATGCATACGGTCGTATGGCATGGAATCCTGAACTCTCATCAGAGCAGATTGCCGATGAGTGGCTAAGACAGACCTTCAGCAGTGAAAAGAAGTTCTTGGAACCTGTAAAGGATATGATGCTGATGTCTCGTGAAACAAACGTTAAGTATGAAATGCCACTTGGATTGCATCACATCTTCTCAAGTCAGGGACATTACGGCCCAGGTCCATGGGAAACACTTGGCCGTCCGGACTGGTCGCCTGTATATTACCATAAGGCAGGTAAAGATGGTATAGGATTTGACAGAACAATGAATGGTAGTGAAGCTGTTGCACAGTATCATGAGCCATTGAAATCTCTGTATAACAATGTAGAAACTTGTCCTGAAAATCTGATTTTGTGGTTCCATCATCTTCCATGGGATTACAAGATGAAGAGCGGAAATACTCTGTGGGATGAGCTCTGCTACACATACCAGGAGGGTATAGACGAAGCTGCATCATTCATAGATACATGGAAGTCTGTAGAAAAGTATGTTGATGCACAGCGTTTCAATGCAGTATATAGAAAGATTGTTCGTCAGGCAAAAGATGCTATCTGGTGGAGAGATGCCTGTATGCTCTATTTCCAGACATTCTCAGGTATGCCTATTCCTGAGGATTGCACACAGCCTCAATATACAATAGAAGAGTTGCGCAGAGTACGTCTGGGTATCTCAAATTATGAAACACCTGCATTGGAAAAACTGCCGGCTTACGAACTGAAATAGCTCTTTATGAACAAAGTTGTAAAATCCTTGCTCTCTGTCAGTCAGGTGCCGGTTATGCCTATAATGACGCACCCGGGAATAGAACTGATAGGTAAAAAAGTAATAGATGCCATAAAAGATGGCCAGACTCACTATGAAGCTGTAATGGCTCTTAGGAAACGTTTCCCGCAATCGATGGCATCTACTACCATTATGGATTTGTCTGTAGAGGCAGAAGCATTTGGCGCAAATATTGTCTTTGATGATAACGAAGTGCCAACAGTAACTGGCAGAATGCTGGAGTCGGTAGCCGATGTTGAGGCACTGCAGATTCCATCATTAGATACAATGCGTGTACCTGAGTATCTTAAAGCAAACAGACTTGCTGCAGCAGAACTTGATGTTCCTCTGTTTGGCGGTTGTATAGGCCCATTTTCACTGGCAGGTCGTCTGTACGATATGACCGAACTGATGATGGCTATGTACATAGAACCTGATACAGCAAATCTGCTTTTAGACAAGTGTACGCAGTTTATACTTGAATATTGCAGAAAAATTAAAGAGTGTGGTAGTGCAGGTGTGGTTATGGCAGAACCTGCAGCAGGATTATTGTCGAATGATGATTGTCAAACATATTCATCACGTTTTGTAAAGAGGATTGTTGATACTCTTCAGGACGATAATTTTGTAGTTATGCTGCATAATTGCGGTAACACAGGTCAATGTACAAAAGCAATGATAGAGACGGGTGCGGCTGCACTCCATTTTGGCAATGCCATTGATATGGCTCAGGTGCTTGACGAAGTACCAGCGGATATAGCGGTGAGCGGTAATATCAATCCTGTTGAGATAATGAAGTTTGGAACTCCTCAGCAAGTGGAAGATGCTGCAAGGCAACTTGTCAGACTGGCGGAGAAGCATAATAACTTTATCCTCTCAACCGGTTGCGATGTTCCGCCTGAAACACCGTTTGAGAATATTGAATCACTATTTAATGCAACAATTTAAAACAGAAATAATATGAATGCAGAACAAATCAGAATTTTAGAAGAGACTATTGAGCATAAAAATAGTAAGATACCGGTAGCTCTTATAGCAGATAGTCCCTGGATTCCGGGTTATTGCGGACATACCTTTATGGATTACTACGCACGCACAGATGTGTGGATGGCCGATAACCGCAAGATTCGCAAGGATTTCCCGGAAGCAATTTTTGTTCCTGGCTGGTGGGTAGAATATGGAATGGTAGCTGAACCAAGTGGATTTGGTTGCCCAACCTGTTATTTTGACGATAATCTTCCTCATCTGCGTCCTCTTACTGAAGATCTGGACAAAGCAGAAGAGATATTCAGGAATCTGCAGATTCCAGATCCTAAGATAGATGGTGTAATGCCATTCCTGTTGAATCAGCAGCGTCTGTTCCAGCCTCAGCTGGAAGCCGACGGCGATGAAGTATATATGGTTTGTGCGCGTGGACCTTTCACAGTTGCATCACATATCTTTACTGTAACACAGTTGCTTATGCTTATGATGATAAATCCTGAAGCTGCCGATGTGTTACTGCAGAAGACAACAAAGATTGTAAAACTCTGGCTGGAGGCTCAGCTTGAAAATGTAAAGACTGCAAAAGCAATTATGGTACTGGACGATGTATGCGGTTATTTCAGCCCTGAAGATTTCACTACACTCTGTATGCCATATATGAAAGAGATATTCTCATCATTCCCTGAACTGCGTCACTATTTCCATAATGACTTTACATCTAATTCCTGCTATCCTCATCTGCAGGAGATGGGTGTGGATGTGTTCAACTTTACTCATACTCAGGATATAGTTGAGAGTCGTAAAATGGCTGGTGATAAGGTGGTTCTGATGGGTAATGTTCCTCCAATGCTGTTGGTGAACGATACCCCTGAAACTGTATATAACACAACAAAGGATATTGTAAACAGATATATTGCAGCTAATGGAAGTCATCATGGCTTGATGCTCAGCACCGGTGGCGGTCTGCCAATGGGCGCAAAGCAGGAGAATATTGATGCGCTGATTGCAGCAGTACGTGATATAAATGCTACGTTGTAGCATTTATATCATAAACCTTGTTTATATGGCTTCCTCCGGAAGCGCCCTTCGGGCCAATTAGTTGCTGTAGCATTTATATCATAAATCTTGTTTATATGGCTTCCTCCGGAAGCGCGTTTCGCGCCAATTAATTGTCTACACTGTAGCATTTATATCACGTACCTTATAATAAATTAGTATGACAAGACACTTTATGCTATTATTACCGAAAAGTTGAACTTATTAGTTCTGCACCTCAATACTACAATAAGATATTAGTGCCTAAATAGATATGAAAGCAAAACTGACAAAACCATTACATATTTTATTAATAATATTCACGGCACTGTGTTCTTGTCGTGGCATATCAACAGAGAATATATTGGAATGTTGGCAGAGTAACAACGCTCAAAAATATACAAATGAGGATAAGTGTTGGATATACCCTATTTACGAAGAAAATAGCATCTGTTTCTATCTGGAAGATACAATAGCAGTTGTTGCTCCTTATATTGAAACAATGCATGGTTTTGAATCAATTCTTGCAAATTATTATTGCGATACAATAGTTATTCCCACTTCAGTTTATCATGATGGAAGGGAGTATCCTGTAAGAAAGATTGGATCAGGAGCATTCAGTAGTTCAAACAATATTCAACATATAGTTATTCCAGAGGGAATTAAGGAGATTGAAAATAGTTCATTCGTCTATTGTTCGCTTAAAAGCATTGATATTCCATCCAGTACAACAATAATTGGTATTGATGCTTTTAATGAGTGCAGACAACTAAAAGAGATTAAAATCTCAGAAAACAATCCTGTGTATGCGTCAATTTCGGGTCAATCTGTAATTATTGATAAGAAGAGTAATAAATTACACAGGATGGTCAATGCTGGCAATATTCCATCATCTATTAAACATATAGGTAGAGGCGCGTTTAGTAGTCTGAAAATAAATACTTTATATATTCCCGAAAACATTGAGACAATTGAACCTGGTGCATTTTTAAATTGCTCAATTGATAGTATAAAAATTCATCCAGATAATAGATTCTTTGATACCACACCAGGGATAAACTGCATTATTGACAGCAAAACTGGAGTACTTTTAGCTGGAGCTAAAAGTGTAAGAATCATACCAGACAACGTCATTGAAATATCTAATGATGCGTTTAGGGGAGTAGAGTTAGGTGATTCAATTGTTTTAAATGAAAAACTCAGGATTATTGGTGACGGAGCATTTTATGGGCATAATTTTAAAGCTATTCATATCCCATCTAATGTTCACAAAATAGGTGATAAAGCTTTCGCACTGGATGAATTCGCAAATAGTAACAGATTAACTTCTATTACACTAGATGACAGAAATCGTCATTTTAATAGTCCCCAAGGTAGTAATGTATTAATTAGGAAGAAAGATAAGGCATTAATTCTTGGTTGTAGTAACTCTACTATACCAAAAGGAATAAAAAGTATAGGTTATGGAGCGTTTCAGGATTGCTTAATATCAAGCGTAAATATACCGGAAGGAGTTTTACATATAGGTGATTCAGCTTTTATAGACTGTCGGAAGTTAACTGAACTACACTTGCCTAAATCGATTAAAACGCTGGGCAATAGTGCATTTCAGCGTTGTACAGCATTGACTGATGTTGTTCTTCCAGAAGACCTTGTAGAATTAGGGAAGTATTGTTTTTGTCTGACTGACATAGATTCAATCACCATACCAGGCGGTATTAAGGTTATAGGTGATAATGCATTTTCATATACCCAATTAACTGATATTGTTATACCGGAAGGAGTTGTAATAATAGGAGAAAGCGCGTTTAATTCAACACCATTAAAGAGTGTTACATTACCTGAATCGCTTAAGATAATTGCAGATGCCGCTTTTTCTTCTTGTGGTGAACTATATTCAATTGAACTACCACAATCATTAAGGTATATAGGAAACAGAGCTTTTACATATACCGCATTAGACAAAGTTAATTTTGGAAAATCATTAGAGGTGATAGGAGAAAATGCTTTTGGAGCTTGTGATAATATCAGATATGTATATATACCTGCAAGTGTTAAAGTGATAGGAGATTGTGCTTTTTACGGTTGCAGATTAGATAGTTTGTTTGTTCATGATGATAATGAGCGTTACTATTCGGGCGCTTATAATGTAATAGTTGACAAATCTGACAACAGAGTAATAGCAGGAAGTTCGGCTGCATCTATTCCGGATGGTGTTGAGATTATTGCTAAGCAATCATTCTTTGCAGTGAATATTAATAACATTCAGCTACCTGAAGGTGTGACAACCATAGAAGAGAGTGCATTTTATGCTTCCAATGCTATGACTCAGATTCAGTTCCCACATACATTAACCAAGATTGAAAATTCAGCATTTTGCAACTGTTCTTCATTAAAGACTATACACATTCCTGGTGGTATTGATGTTATACCTGAAGCAGCTTTTTCACTTTGTACATCTCTTGAAAATGTTACCATTGCAGAGGGTGTTAAAGTCATTGAAGATTATGCTTTTCATAGTTGTACCAATCTAAAAACAATTGTGATCCCATCAACAGTTACACAAATAGGCAAGAATGTCTTTAAAGATTGTTGGCAACTAAAAAATATTATCAATAAATCAAATATTGATATAGCCCCGATAGAAACGCCAAAACCTACTCGTGATTATTCTCGTTCAATAGCTGCAATAGTTTTATAATCTTACAAACAGCGAAGTCTTGATATATGAATAGTTATTTACTAAGAATGTTACATATTTTCATAGGTACCTGCATCTGTCGTCGAGTAAAATTTTTTCGCTCCTTGTTGTGCGAGTATCACAAAATAACCAATATGATCTTGAAGTCCAATAAATGATGCTTTATCTGCTTCCGACATTTGTATATTTTGACCATTTACAACGTTAGGGTGCGTATGAACCAAATATATGGGATCTAAAGGGATTCGGTCCCAATTAAGGTGTTTTATGGTCATTTGTTTATCTGTGGCATTGATGTCTTCTATTAAAATACCAGAATTAAACCATATATAACCTGCCCATTCTTTTAAAGTTGAAATAGAGTTTTCACGACATTTTGATATAGTTTCGTAAGATGACCATGCTTTCATTTTTATATTTCCACCTGATAGTTCATATGTAGTATTAGGAGATGCTGTTTGGCCAGGAGCTAAATAACCTGATAATGCTTGTATCGCATAAGATTCAGGAGATGCGCTCTTTGTTCTTAAAAAAATATTTTTACGATTATCTAGTGTGTCTATATAAGTTGTGTTATTGTAAACTAACGATTGGCATAATATTTTTTCACTGATAGATAAATTACTAAATTCTGGAAATTTAAGGTTGAATTTATCCATAGCGTCAATAAAACAAAGAAATTCTGTATCTAATTGTTGGCTGTATATGTATTTACCATCAATAATACACTCTAGTTTCATTTTGGTCGTATCTTTACTTAAAACCGAATTTTCGAATACATTATTTGCGGCAATTAAATTTAAATACTCAGGAGAATTTGAAATTTCAAATATCTTGTTATTAGTTTCGTAATAGTTTAACTCATACAAATCTTCATTAATACAACTAACTAATAATATGCTGTACGCACTTATTAATAATCTCAACAATGTTTTAGATACTTTCATTACAATAATTCTTTAAGTTAATAAATAGAATTGGCTATGGTTAATTTAAAATAAATTAACTTCAAAGATAGTAAAATTCTTTTTAAGAATAAAATAAGTTTACTTGATTCTTTGTCTGAGGTGTAGCCTATATTCATCAATGAATTTCTCTGCCTTTGGTGCGCCAGCGGATGTAACCGTAAACGGACGCTATTAAGTAGAAGATATAGAGCAGGATAGTACTGAAGTGCAGACCACGTTTGCAGTAGATGTAGATGGAAACTGCATTTACCACAAACCAGTATCCCCACACTTCTATTATTTTCTGAGCAAGCACCCATGTGCCTACAATGTTCAGTGTGGTGGTAAACGCATCCAGTACAGGTACGGGAGAATCGGTAAGATATTCAAGTATCAAATATATAACTGCCCAGATAGCAATACTAACTATTGATGTTTTTGTAAATTGGGGCAGGGTAAAGTGAGTATAGGTTATATGCTCACTTTCCTCTTTTTGTACCCCATTTTTATTTGAATGTTTATACCATTTGTAGAAACCGTAAATGCAAAGTATAATATTGAAACAGCTGAATCCCATATCGGCATAAATCTTTGAATTGAAATATACGCAGGCATATATAACTGAACTAATGGCACAGACTATCCACATAGCTGCCTTTTGCTCAAATTCCAGGATTAGATATACAAAACTCAGTATCAGTCCTGCAATCTGAATAATACCCCAGAAATCCAAACCTGTAAATTGAGATATCAAATAGTCTGTTATGGTTTGTATCAGCTGTTCCATAATATATTAGAATTTCAATGTTAATGATGTCAGGAAACTTATAGGTGCCTGTACAAACAGTCCATCTTCCTTATATCTGTTGTCGGCAGTGTAGCCATAGCTTTCCGACACAGCAGTATATACCCATCCGTTTGAAGAGTATTGTTTGTTGAATAGATTGTTTATCTGCAGATTAAGTTTGGCCTCCTGGAAATTGACCGGGTGGAATGTATAACTGATATTCAGATCTGTCACACAATAAGCATCCAGTGAACGCTCTTTGCATGATGAATTGTCTAAATATTGTCGTCCCACATAATTGGTACTGACAGTGGCATTAAAGCCGTTCAGGAAATCGGCAGACAACATACTGTAAGCTGTTACATTTGGTGATAAAGCAATATCTGTTTCATCGTAATGAATTTGCAGCGCATCGCCCTCCCAGTTATCCACATATTCGGTGAAATCTACAATTTTGTTTCTGCTGAATGTTGCATTACCACTCCAGTGAATCTTGTCTGTCAGTGAAACACCAGCTTCAATCTCTATACCTTTTCTGTATGAACTTTCTACATTCTCTGTAAGTGCTTCGCCGATATCACTTATGCGTCCGGTTGCAATTAGCTGGTTTTTATAGTCCATATAGTAAAGGTTTATACCTGCGTGCCAACTGTTTGCCTTATATTGATACCCCAGTTCATAATCATACAGAGTTTCAGCCTTAGGCAGCAGTGTACCACCATTGTCGGTATAGTTGTTTCTGGTAGGTTCTCTGTTTATTCGTGCTGCAGAGAAGTAGGTGTTACCCCAGTCAGCAAAATAGCTTATACCCGCTTTTGGATTAAAGAAATGGAATGTTTCATTAATATCAAGCAACTGATTCTGATACTTACCGTTTGCATCCTTTATAAATACATCGTTGTTACCGCTTATCAGGTAGTTTACATATCTGTATTGAAGATCTGCAAAGAGATGCAGGTTCTCTCCTATATGGTACGTACCCTTTAAATAGACGTTTCCATCGCTCTTTTTAGCTTTACTGTCGTAGTAGTGCGCATCACCAATATTTATTCTGCTGCTGTCGGCAGAATTGATTATGCTCTCAAATTTTCCCCAGTGGTCACCGTCAAAATATTGCATGCCACCACCCAGCACCATCTCCATCTTATTAGTCTCTCTTGTGATGTTGAAGATAGCACCTGCTGAATTATTCTTTAACCATTTTTGTCTGTTGGCATCGCCCTCTATTCCGGCATACTGGTTAAGACCAAACTTTTTGGCAAGGTTACTGTTGTCTTTCATATCCTCATAATAACCAATACCGTATGTATAGTGAAGTGTGGCCTGCATATCCCATCTGCTGTTTATATTTTTAGCGAATGTAAGATGAGTGTTGTTTTGCCAGTAGTTATCTGTTGTTGGACGGAAATGCAACCTCTCTTTATGGTCATAGAAGAGTCCCAGACTATTGAATGTAGGTTTACCATCTTTTATGGAATCGGATGGAACACCATTCCATGCCTGTCCGGTATGTTCAAAGCTGCCAAAATTCTTTAGACGTACAAGATAGTCGTTACCATACCATGATGCCGATGCGAAATAGGAGCCTAAACGGGATTTTGTTCTGTCAATATAACCATCTGTGTTTGTTACAGAGAAACGTCCGTCCAGGATAAGATGGTTGAACAGCATACCACTACTGCCTTTAACAGTTCCGTTATAGGTGTTATATGAACCCATAGTACCCTCTGCATTAAGGTACGGATCTATACTTGGTTTTGTGGATTGCATATTGACTGTTGCACCAAATGCGCCGCTGCCATTAGTTGATGTACCTGCTCCGCGTTGTATCTGAATACTCTCCAATGAACCTGAATAGGAGTTCATGTTTGCCCAGAAAACAGCATGATCTTCCGGACTGTTCATAGGAACTCCGTCCATTGTAAAGTTGATTCTGGTGTCGCTGGTGCCTCGAACGCGAATATACACTGTACCAATACCTAAACCATTGTCGGATGTGGCAACAACTCCTGGAACTGACTGTAACAGATACGGAAGTTCCTTGCTGCCTGTTACACTCTTCTCTATCGTATTGCTGCTGATGGTTGATTGAGTTATCGGAGTCTCTTCTGATGCTCTGGAAGATGATATTACAATCTCATCAAGAGTAATATCTCTATCAGCTTCTGAATTGTTATTGGCTGCCCAAACCTGGTTTGAGACGAAGCCGGTAAGTCCCATAAGGACAGAAAATAAAAATACCCTGTTCATATTAGTTAATGTTTAAACTAATGAAAAGGGTAAGATTACAGTTCGAACTCCACTCCCTACGCCGGTACTAACCGAATCAGGTTCCTAGGGTATAATCTCAGCCTCAAAAAAAGAGGCACCCCCTTTCATTCGGGGGCAAAGTTATATAGCTTTTTTTGAAATTACACCATGTTGGCAGAAAAAAATTAAGATTTTTCACTCAATTCAAGCCAGCGAAGTGTAATTTCATCTGTCCTCTCTATAATTTCTCCTATTCTTGCAGAGTGTTGCTGAAGTTTGTCAAATGGCAGTGTTCCACTGTTAAGCAATTCTTCCAGATTCTTCTTTTCATCCTCTAATTGAGACAATTCTGCTTCAATAGCTTCCATTTCGCGCTTCTCTTTATAGGTGAGTTTGTCGCTCTTTTTAGTTGGATTATTGTCTGTTTTGGCAAATTTCTGACTGTTTTTGTTGCGCTCCTCTTCCTGCTTCTTTTTCTCTTCGGCCTCTTTCAGGCGTTTCCATTCTATAAAATCACTATATGAAGACGGGAACTGTGTTACTGTACCGTTACCTTCAAATACCAGCAGATGATCTACCGTTTTATCCATAAAGTAGCGGTCATGTGATATTATGATTACACAACCTTTGAACGATGCAAGATACTCTTCCAGAACCTGTAATGTGTGAATGTCCAGATCGTTTGTAGGTTCGTCAAGTATCAGAAAATTAGGGCTTTGCATAAGTATGGAGCATAAGTAGAGCCTGCGCCTTTCACCACCGCTCAGCTTATATACATACTTGTGCTGTGTTGCAGGAGAGAACAAAAACTTCTGTAGAAATTGACCGGCTGACATCTTTCTGCCATCATCCAGATCTACGTGTTCAGCAATGTCGGTAATTACATCAATTACCTTCTCATTTTCATTAAACCTAAGTCCTTCCTGTGAATAGTAACCAATCTTTAATGTGGTGCCACGTTCTATTATTCCGCCGTCCTGTGGCTCTATTCCCAAAAGCATCTTGATAAAGGTGGATTTGCCAACTCCGTTAGCTCCTACAATACCTAACTTCTCCATTTTGGTAAAGATGTAGCTGAAATCCTTCAGAATAACTTTATTTCCAAACTTCTTTGAAAGATGCTCAATTTCAAAAATCTTTTTGCCAATATAAGATGCCTTTACGTCTAGAACAACATTGTTTTCTACACGTTTGTGGCTTAAACGCTCTTCAAGTTCGTAGAACGATTCTTTTCTGTAGCGTGCTTTTGTACCACGCGCACAGGGCATTCTGCGCATCCAGTCTATCTCTGTTCTGTAAAGGTTCAGATCGCTTTCGCGTTGTGAAGCCTCAGCATCCAGACGCTCTTGACGTTTCTCTATATAGTAACTGTAACTGCCGGAATATGAATAGGCTCTCTGGTCATCTATCTCAATAATTCTGTTACAAACCCTGTCTAACATATAGCGGTCGTGGGTTACAAGCAGAAGCGTTATGTTACTGCTGCATAACCAATCTTCCAGCCATTCGGTAATCTCTACATCAAGATGGTTGGTAGGTTCGTCTAAAATCAGCAGATCCGGATTCGATATTAGTGCGCTTGCCAGTGCCACTCTTTTTATTTCACCGCCCGACAAGTTATCTATCTTTCGGTCAAATTCGGTGATATTAAGCTGTGTAAGAATCTGTTTTGCTCTTGTTTCATGATTCCAGGCATCGTTGCTGTCCATTAGCGAAATAGCCTTTTCTATACGATGCTGATCTCCTGTAGCCATTGCAGATTCATATTCTGATATGATTTGCAGAACTGGCGAACCATTGCTGAAACATGCTTCCAGAATGGTTGTGCCGGGAGTAAAAACAGGTGTCTGTTCAAGATAAGATACGGTAATATCACGGCGGAAAATTATGCTTCCATCATTATAGTCCTCTTTACCGGCAATAATGTTAAGTAAGGTAGATTTGCCTATACCGTTCCTGGCTATAATACCTACTTTTTCGCCTTCTGCAACATTTATGGTGAGTTTGTCAAACAGAACTATATCACCAATTCTTTTGGTCAGATTGTCAATCTGTATATAACTCTCCATATTCGTCTTCTAATTCTTGTTTTTTGTGTGGGCGATATGTTTCAACATTCTGGAATGCGTATGAAAGTTCTACCCCAAACAGCACTATAAACCACGATATATTCAGCCACATCATCAGGAATGGTATAGCTGCCAATGCACCGAATACACCATTCAAACGGTTGAAGAAAATCTGTGTTTCCAAATATATCCATTGGAACAGACAGAAAAAGATAGCTGTTATCAGCGCTGCCTGAAAAGCGCGGAATATCTTTACCTTTGTGCCGGGAATAAATTTGTACATCATGGTAAGTACCAATACGGTAATACCGTACGATGCCAGCCAAGTCATACCTTCTGATATGTTTTCCCAATATGGAGTATCTAAAATAGCACTCATCAAACCATTTCCGTGTGAAAAAAGCAACGATGTGGATAAGAACATCAGTATAACAAAAGGTAATAATATCACAATTGCAAAATATGCACTTATGCGTTTCCAGAATTTGCGTGATACCTTAACTTCCCAAATGTAGTTGAAAGCTTTCTCTACCTGAATCATCAGCCAAAATACCAACCATATAAAACTGGCAGCACTTATTATTCCAAATGCTCCCTGTTCCATAATGCCTATTATATTGTTGGCATACATAAGTATCTGTTTGATAATAGCTTCCTGTCCGGAAAAGTTTAAAAGAAGCAACTCTTCAAGTTTGTCGCCTATGCCAAATCCGCTTGTTATGGCAAAAGCCACAGCCACACAGGGAATAAGTGCCATTGTGGTAAAGTATGCCAATGCAACTGCGCGGTAGTTTACCTTTTGGTTTCTGAAAGTAGATAAGGTCATAATAAGAACTTTGAGGTATTGAGCTGCACGCGCTCTGTTTTTGCCAAACAGTGTGGTGTCTAATTCCCAAATACCGTTTCTTACAAACTCTATAACTCTCTTAATCGGACCTTTTATTCCCATATATGTAACTTTATTGACAAAGGTACAACTTTTTTGCTTATAAAAAGAAATCAAGTGCTTCGGTGTAACCTTCAAACCCTTTACCGCAGATAGTTTTAGCGGCGTAGAGAGAAATATATGAGAACTTTCTAAACTCTTCGCGACTGTTAATGTCGCTTAAGTGTACCTCTACAGTGGGCAGACCAACAGCTTTCAATGCATCAAGGATAGCTACACTGGTATGTGTATAAGCTGCCGGATTAATTATAATTCCATCAAAATGGTTGTATGCTTCCTGAATCTTATCAACTATACAACCTTCATGATTGGACTGATATATCTCAACTTCAAGTCCCTTTGAAACAGCTGCCTTATTGATGCTATCCACCAAATCTGCGTATGTACTTTTGCCGTAAATGTCAGGCTCTCTAATGCCTAAAAAATTCAGATTGGGACCATTTATAACCAATATCTTTTTCATTGTCTGATTTCAAGATTATCGTTTAACATATTTGTTACGGCTTCCGGTTTGTCTGCATATCTTATTGTAGCCAGACAAGAAACTCTTTCGCCTTCCGTAACAATACGGAAGTTCCACAAATCCGGCTCTTCTGTTGCATAAACAGTACATTCCATACTTTCTCCTATGAAAGATTCCTGCTTGAACCAAATACCTAATTCTGTTACAGAATGCGATTCCTGATACTCTGTGGGCAGTGCGGCAAGGCAAGCATACAGATAGGTCATATTTGTAACGTGATGATTAAAATCGGCATCACTTTTGTTGGTAATGTGCGTATGGCTGTATGCAACCTCTTTTGATACAGGTTGTTTGTGTCTGTGAGTGCCAAACACCATTTCATCTGCAACTTCTATGTTGTTCAGCATAGTGTTGGCTCTTATAGGGGTACGCTTTGCTATATCCAGCATAGCCCAGGTGCTGTCACCGTATGCCACCACATTGTTTTTGTGCCAAATCCTGTATTCGGCATACACCTTTACTGCGGGAGCTTCAGGAACCCATAGCTCTACTCGTACCGTTTCGCCCCAAAATGGCTGAACAGGCAGCATGTGAAACGTAAAGTCGGAAATAATCCACATTTTATCCTCCCTTCTCAAATCAAAAGCCGCACAATGATGTTTTGCCATGTATGAAGCAAAACAATCTTGAAATATGGCTGCAATGCCCGCCGGCGAGAGTCTGAAATCTTCGTCCATAGTGGCATTCATTACACAGTAATTCTTATTACAATATTTCATTTTAGTGGAATTTGCCGCCTAAGTTAATATAATCTTTGCAAAAATCGGGATAAGATTTATCAATACATTTCATATTGTCTATTTTTGTGTTGCCGTGAGCCACTGAAGCCATAATGGCTGCCGATGCTGCAATTCTGTGGTCTGCAGCAGACCACACACTTCCGCCAACAGGCATGCCGGGATATATGGTAAGCGAATTTTCTGTGGCAGAACTCTTTATTCCGAATGACTGTAGCATACGCATAGTAGTCTCTACGCGGTCGCTCTCTTTCAAACGCAGTCTGCCTATACCGGTAAAAGTAGATGGAGAATCTGCCATAGCTGCGGCAATAGAGAGTATAGGGACAGCGTCGGGTATATTGGAACAATCTGTTTCAATACCTTTTAGTTGAGAGGGATACGCAACCGTATAACCGTTACCGGTCTCTATCTCAGCACCCATAAATCGAAGAATATCTACCACCTTTTTGTCTCCTTGAACAGAGTGGTGGTAATCTATACCGTAACATTCTATAGCCTCTTTACCTATGCAGCCTGCCACTAACCAGAATGATGCACTTGACCAATCACCTTCTGCAAAAAGTTCCGATGGAGTGGCGAATTTTTGACCTTCAGGAATAAAATAACCGTAGTCTGTAGTTTCTATCTCTATGCCGAAAAGCTTTAGCACACTTATGGTTAAATCTATATATGGTGTGCTTTCGCGTCGGCCGTTCACAATAATTCTGCACTCCTGTCCAGTTACGGGCAGTGCCATAAGCAGCCCGGATATGAATTGCGATGAAACTCCGCCGTCTATGGTGTATGTTCCACCCGGCAACAGACCTTTGCAGAGTAGGGGAAGAGTGCCATTGGCACTTAGCTCTATTCCGTGTGCAGTCATCTCTTCATACAGAGGTGATAACGGACGCTCCGGCAGTCTGCCTTCGCCACTAAATTCGCAGTATGCTCCAAGTGTAGCAGCAACCGGAAGCATAAAACGCAGGGTAGAGCCGCTTTCGCAGCAATTCAGTTTGTGCAGAGTGTTGCCAATATTGCTTCTGCTGAGTGGCTGAACAGTTATATGGCTTTCTGTAATTTCTATCTCTGCCCCCAATGCCTTCAGACAGTTTGCTGTGGCTGTAATATCGTTACCGGCACCTTTGCAATCTATGCGAACCTGCTTGTTGCCCAATGCAGCACATATCATCATTCTATGTACCACCGATTTTGACGATGGAATGGTGATTTTACCTTTTAAAACGTTTGGAACAAGTGTCTGTTCAGTAATCATATAATCTCTATGTAAGTGCCAAAGTATTTGAACTGTTCTTCGCAGTGGTCAAGTTCGCTTATCAAAGATGCAAACTTGTCGTTATAGATAGATAACTCTATGTCGAAATAGAACATAAATTCAAAATCTCTGTTTGGTATAGGACGGCTTTCCAGTTTAACCAGGTTGGCTCCAATGGCACTGAAACGTGACAATACACTGAACAGTTTGCCCGGTTTGTTTGGAATAACCATCATAATACTTGTTCTGTCTGCACCAGGATAGATTTTCAGATCTTTTGTAATGCAGATAAAACGGGTGTGGTTGCTGTCATAGTTCTGAATACCATCTGCAAGAACGGACATATTGTAGAGTTCTGCACAACTTCTGGAAGAAATAGACGCCATAGTACCTGTGGTGTCTTTTGAAACCATGGATGCTGCAATTGCAGTGTTTTCGCAAGGAATAACCTGAACATCTTTCAGATTATCAAGGAAATGTGAGCACTGACGTATAGCCTGTGGATGAGAATAGATAGTCTTTACATTTTCTAACTTCATACCTTTTGTACCCAAAAGCAGATGGTCTATTCTTACTCTTGTACTGCGAACTATATGAACATCATATTTTACCAGCAAATCGTAAATCTCGTTTACCGAACCTGCACTGGAGTTTTCAATAGGCAGAATACCATATTGGCAGAATCCTTCTGAAACCATTTTCAGTACACCTTCAAAAGTTTTTGCCCACATAATCTCCGGTACTTCGAACAGACGTTCTGCAGCAGCCTGTGAATATGCACCTTCTCTTCCCTGGCAGGCCACCATAGCACGTGCCGGGAATGCTTCCGGTTGTGCGTGGATAATGCTTTCCAATTCTTTATACAGTGGGGAGTCCTTCTCTTTGTGCATAGATTCGTATGCCTTGCTTATATCGAATATGGAACGATACAATGAACGCCCGAATTCCTCCATGTGTGGTGGCAGAGCCTTTGAAATACGGGTTAGAACCTGTCTTTCACGTGCAGCATTGTTTATAGGTTCGTTATTGCTTCTTTTCAGTTCGCCAATCTTATTGACAATATTCATTCTCTCCTGGAACAACTTGCAGATATTGTTATCCACGTTGTCAATCTCTTCTCTCAATTTGTCAAGTTCCATATCTTAAAGTTTTATTCTGTTCAGTAAATTGTATAATTCTTCCGTTGAAATGGTATGTAATACACATTTTCCTATAGATTCAGGTAATACAACGGTAATGTTATTTTTGTCTCTCTTTTTGTCAGATAAAGCCACCTTGTAGATTTCTGTGGCAGAGTAGGGGCAATATGTATCAAAACCGTACATTTCAACGATGTTTTTGATAGGTTCTACCACATCTGCATACCCACACTCTTTACCCAATTTTGCGGCAATAACCATACCTTTTGCCACAGCTTCTCCATGTGTAATGGTAAAGTTACTCAGTAGCTCTATGCTATGTCCAATGGTGTGACCGAAATTCAGTAGCTGACGTTCTCCCTTGTCAAATTCATCGGCAGCCACAACATCTCTTTTAATCTCTATACATCTGGAGATAATCTGTTCCAAAAGAGCACTATCCTTTTTTAATAGGTTGTTGTATAGTTCTTTATCAAGTATTATGCCGTACTTTATAACCTCTGCAAAGCCGTCGCGCATAATGTTTGCAGGCAGAGTGTTCAGAGTGCTGATATCGCAAAATACCAAAACCGGTTGATGAAAAGCTCCTATCAGGTTTTTGCCGGCAGAGATATCTACGGCGGTCTTTCCACCTACAGAACTATCTACTGCAGCAAGCAGAGTAGTGGGTACCTGTATGTATTTTATTCCGCGCAGGTAGATAGCCGATGCAAATCCTGCCATATCACCTATAACACCGCCTCCAAGTGCCAGAACCATATCGGAACGAGTAATCTGTTCGCTTGCCATAAAGTTTATGAATGATAGAACAGAATCCATGTTCTTGCTGCTTTCACCATTTGGAATGGTATGTTTAATACAATGGAAACCATTAGCTTCGAGTGACTTTATAACTGTATCGGCATATAGAGCATCTACAATATCATCGGTCAGAATGGCTATACTGCATCTGTCAAACAATTTGGACATAACACCACCCAGTTCATGCAACATACCGTTGCTAACCATAACATTGTACTTATGTGATGCATTCACCTTGATTATGTTGTATTTATCCATAACTTTACTTTTCTGATAGTTCTTTTGCTATTCGTCCGTCACGTAACAGATTGCAAAGATATTCATTGTTTTCGTCATTTAAGGCTTTTACATACTCTTTCAGATTATCAATCAGCAGATTGATCTCTTTTAGCAGATTATCTTTGTTCTCTAAAAACAGTTCTGTCCACATATTTTCATTTAACCAAGCCACGCGCGTAAGATCTCTAAAACTGCCGGCGCTGTAACCTTTGTGTTCCTGTGCACTTGGACTTTTTATAAATGCATTAGACACTACATGAGGCAGTTGCGATGTATATGCTATCATACGGTCGTGGTCATCAGCCGTGGTAAATACCACCTTTTTGAACCCCATAGGTTTGAGAGCCTGTTTGATTTTGTCATATAGGTTTATATCATCAAATTCCGGGGGAACAATAATCATAGAAGCATTATTGAACATAGTAGACTTTGAATTCTTGAATCCTGACAGATGATTTCCAGCCATTGGATGACCGCCAACGTATGTAAAGCTATACTCTTTGGCCAGTTTGAAACCAATAGAGGTAATACCGCTTTTAGTGCCGCAATCATCAATTACCAGACCATCTTTTGGAAAGTGGGCTACATTCAGTTGCAAATATTCAATGGCAGCCTTTGGGGTAATGGCTATGTGTATAACGTCGCATTGCTTCAGGCTGTTTGCTGTAAGTTCTGCATCAACAGTTCCGGATATAATGGCGTAGCTTGTAATGGATAAATTGCTGTCATAAGCCAGCACCTTCCATCCGGCAGCTTTATATGCCTTGGCAATAGAACCACCTATTAAACCTAATCCTACAACTCCAACTATCTGTTTCATATTTAGAACAGTTTTCTTATTTCACTCACTTTTGCCGATACAGTACTGAACTGTGACGGAGTTAGTGACTGTGCGCCATCGCAAAGTGCGTGTTCAGGGTCGTTGTGAACCTCTATTATCAGACCATCGGCACCTGCAGCTGTTGCCGCCATTGACATAGATTCCACCAGTGAACGTTTGCCGGTAGCATGGCTTGGATCTACTATTATAGGCAGATGTGAAAGTTCTTTAACCATAGGAATGGCAGCCAGGTCAAGAACATTTCGTGTGTATGGGTCGTAACTGCGTATGCCGCGTTCACACAGAATAATGTTTTCGTTTCCTTCTGACATAATATATTCGGCACTCATAAGCCACTCTTTAAGTGTGCTGGAAAGACCGCGTTTAAGCAGAATGGGCTTTCTTAGTTTACCCAATTCTTTCAGCAGTTCAAAGTTCTGCATATTTCTGGCACCCACCTGAATAAGATCTACATCTTCAAACATATCCAGATGGCTGGCACTCATTATTTCGGTTACTATAGGTAATCCTGTAGCCTCTCTTGCCTTTCTCAATAAATCCAGACCTTCGCCACGCAGTCCCTGAAAATCGTAAGGCGATGTACGCGGTTTGAACGCTCCACCTCGCAGCAGGGTAGCACCGGCTGCTTTTACATCTTGTGCTATACCTATAATCTGTGCTTCCGATTCCACTGAACAGGGACCAGCTATAATAGCAAAATTACCGCCACCTATCTTTACTGCATTTTCTCCGCTGCCAATTTCTACCACTGTGTCTGTAGGGTGGAAACGGCGGTTTGCACATTTAAACGGATCGCTTATACGGGTAACGTGGTCTATAATTTCCAAACCGTTAAGCAGGTCTATATCTATTCTGCTGGTATCGCCAATAAGTCCTATAATGGTCTGATACTGTCCTTCTGAAAGATGAATACCTACACCTTGAGCTTCCAACCACTTAATCAAACTATTCTTCTGGAGTTCCGATACTCCGCTTTTAAGTACTGCTATCATATCTCTTACTATTTAGTTTATTCATACAAAAAAGCCCGAATCTTTCAGACCCGGGCTTCAATTTGCTATATCATTTATACACATACAACAATACGTTACCCGGCGAAACGTCTGGTAAAGTAAAAATAAAAGAAGTATGCGCTATTGTTGTTCATATCGACGGCAAAAGTAAATTACATTCAGTTTCGTTGTTATTGCTTTCCACCTTTTTTCTTCTAAATTAAACAAATTTTAACACTCTGCTACGAGTTCTGAATATTCATACAAAAACTATGTGTTGTCATTTTTACTAACTTTGCACCCCGAAAAATAACAGAGCTACTTATTTTGATGAGATACGGTACACTTTCCAGACAACTAAGCAGATTGGCAGGACCAATACTGGTGGAGACATTTCTTATTATGGCGTTGGGCGCGGTAGATACTTTTATGCTAAGCCGTCATTCCGATAATAGCGTTGCAGCAGTAGGTTTGGTTAACCAACTTGTAAACTTGGTCTTTATAATTTTTGAAGTAATCTCTTTAGGTACATCTATTTTATGTTCGCAATATATTGGTGCTAAGCTACATAAAAGAGTGATACAGGTAGTTGGTATATCTGTTGTGTTCAACTTTTTCAGTGGTTTGCTGTTTAGTGCATTGCTCTATTTTAAAGCTGACTGGTTGCTTGGAATTATGGGAGTTCGTCCTGATATTATGCCGGAAGCTATGGCTTATATGCGTATAGTTGGAGCCTTTGCATTCTTGCAGGCTGTATCGCTTGCTATATCTGCGGCTTTGCGCAGTGCCGATAAAGCCAAATACCCAATGATGGTTTCGGCTGTGGCGAATTTGCTCAATATAGTGGGGAATTACGCACTTATTTTTGGTAAGTTCGGACTGCCTGCACTCGGTGTTCGCGGTGCTGCTATATCTACTGTAATATGTCGTGGTGTTGCTCTTTTACTCCTGTTTATAATTTTGTTCAAAAAACATATTCCAAAGTTTCCAAAAGAGTTTTTTAGCCCTTTCCCTTGGTATGAATTAAAGAAATTGCTTAAGATTGGTATTCCGTCGGCAGGTGAACAGATGTCTTACAGTTTTTCTCAGGTGGTTATTACCTATTTTATTAATATGCTTGGAAATGAAGCTCTTGCTACACGAACATACTGCCAGAACATTGTTATGTTTACCTATATGCTATCCATAGCTTTAGCACAGGGCGGTGCTATTCAAATAGGTCATTTGGTGGGAATGAAGAAGACTCATGCAGCCTATACTTTGGGAAAACGTGTTCTGCGTATTTCTGTGTTTACCACTGTTGCCTTATCGCTTGTTACTGCTATACTTGGAAAGCCTATCTTTAATATGCTTACAGATAATCCGGAAATTATAGCTATGGGTACTGCTGTGCTGTGGGCAGATGTTTTGGTGGAAAATGGTCGTGCTATAAACTTGTTCAGTGTAAATGCACTGCGTAGTTCCGGTGATATTTATTTCCCTGTTACCATTGGCATAATTTTCTGCTGGACGGTTTCTGTAGGTTGCAGTTATCTGTTTGGTGTAGCATTAGGCGGTGGACTGGTAGCATTATGGTGCGCTCTGTTCCTGGACGAAAACATACGTGGTATAATCTTTATACATCGCTGGAAAAGCAAACGCTGGACCACAAAGGGATTCGTTAAATAGAATCTATGTCTCTATATTCTGGTGCTCGTATATTGTAAAAAAAAGTGTGCCGACGAATCGACACACTTTCCAATGATATGTAGTTGTTGTTAGTGAATTATCTCTGTCTGAAATTCCACTTTGAATTGTCGCTGTTCATATCGAACTTATCGAGAGTTGCAAAGCTGTCACCTGCTGAATAGAGAACAAGTTCTTCGTCGCAACCAGGAACTTTCTTAGGCATAATTCTGAAAGTACCATCTGTGAGCTGATCAATTCTCCAAAGCTGTTCGTCAGCACCTGTGAATTCAGGAACTGTGATAACATCTTTAGCTGCAGTTGCTGCAAGAGCTCTGTTTGTACCTTCAATAACAATCTTGTAGTAAAGACCACCTAAGTAACCACCTGCTTCTGGAACTGCAGTGATAGTCCACTTCTGGTGAGGACGGAACATATAGTCACCAATTCTGATGTTGATGTTACCTTCCGGCCATGTACCTATTACGTCAGAAAGTTTCTGCTCTTCGATAACTGGGTTAGGAGCTGCTGCGCCACGGCCACCAAAGCCACCGAAACCACGCATACCACCCTGCATACGTACAAAGTCAACAGCAAGTTCAAGAGCATAACCTCTTCTTTCTGATTCAATCATATATGTACCTTCAAAGAAAGGTTCACCTGCTACAGGCCAGCCGTTCTTCCATAACAATGGACGGATAGCAAGTACGCTACGACCACCACGGTCAAAGTCAGCTTCAAAGTGGCAAGACATCTTCTGAACGCCTTCGCATACTTCGTATAGACCAAAGTGACCTGCACCTGTCATTCTGTAACCGGCTGCAAGAACCATCTTACCGCCACCTTTCAACATATCTCTACCTACATTGTCAATAAATGGACCTGTAGGCTGTTTTGAACGACCTACTACGATGTTATAAGTTGAGTTTACACCGTCGCAGCAAGTACCGTGTGTGCCAAGCAGATAGTAATAACCATCACGGTAAATCATTGTAGTAGCTTCGCAGTCGATAGCGATATCAATGTCTCTGCAACCTTCCATACGAGCACCTGTTGCAGGGTCAAGTTCTATAACGCGGATAAAACCAAAGTATGTACCGTATGTACACCACAGACGGCCGTCAGGACCCATCAAAAGACCAGCGTCAATAGCATCGCAGTCTTCGTCGTTGAGTGATGCTGCTACCTGAATAGGTTCTGTATATTCAAAATCAGGTGAGTTAGGATCGAGAGTCTTGTTCCACATTGTAACAACTGTACCACGGTGTCCACCGCCAAGACCACCACCGGTAGTACTGTAAGCTACCAAGTAACGATCACCAATTTTAATAGCATCAGGAGCTGCACCGCCACCAGGACGAACTGCACCACCATTCCAAGTCCAACCGTCTTCTGAAATAAGACCGCCACCACCTGTGCCGAATGTATAATACTTACCATCGCACTCCATAATGGTCGAAGGGTCGTGAATGTATGGTTCACCAACCTGTGCGTCTGCTTTCTGAGCGAAAGAGAGAGCTAAGAGGGCGCTCAAACCCATTACAATATTTCTTGATTTCATAGCTTTACAAATTAATTAAGTACGATGTTTAAATCCTTTAAAATCTCGTTGTTTGAGTCGTAGAAACGAACGCAGAAGTCGCTCATACCAGGACCATTGATAACGGCACCTCTAAGAACGTTCTTACCTTTTTTAAGAGTAAGACGCTGTGAAATACCATCGTCAGCAACCATACGTCTGTCGCCTGAAAGAATCATAGCCTCCTGACCATTCAACCACCACATTGAAGCAGAGTTTGAACCAACTGCCAAACGAACGTCTTTCATCTCTTCTTCACATTCAATGATAGTTACAGCCCAGAAAATAACGCCATACTTCTGTTTTTCAAGACCTGTAGCAAAGCGGAACAACTTAACGTTGAACATGTTGCTCTCAATCTGATGCCATTTAAGTTCCTGATTACCAACTTTTACAACGTCGCCATCGTTAGGAATAACGCTGAACTGATTTGGGAAATACTCTGTTTCAACAAATGCATTTCTGATATAGCTATCAGTAAATACTGTGTTGGAACGGTTAGCTTTTTCAATTGGCTCCAATACGCTCCATCTTCTGATGAAACCCTCTTCGTCAGGAGTCATAGCTTTTGTAGTAGCTGGTGTGAAGTACTTAGCGAATACGATAGTGGTATCGCTGTAAACAGGGGCTTTACCTGTGCCACCCTTTGGTGCGCAACCCTGTAAGCCAATAAGCATTACAAGAGATGCAACGATAAGTGTAAATTTTTTGCTCTTGTTCATATTAGAACATTTGTTAGTTAATTAATTTATAGTGATAATATTTTTTTCCAAATGCGAAGATAGTAACAATAATTAATATAACCTTAACTCATAAAAGTTAAATTTTAAAAATTATGGTTTTATACCATATCTTGGTATGGTTACTTTAGTTGTACCCATATAATAAGGTGCAATATCGTATTCGTTGTAATAAAAGTCTATACTGTCATTTCTTATAATG
>JAGCKJ010000028.1 GCA_017647575.1 Bacteroidaceae bacterium
AAAACAGATCCTGCAAGTGTTCGTGCTAATGCTTACGATATGGTTATCAATGGTAACGAAGTAGGTGGAGGATCTATCAGAATACATGACAGCGAATTGCAGGCTACAATATTCAACATCCTTGGATTTACACCGGAACAGGCACAGGAAAAGTTCGGCTTCCTGATGAACGCCTTTAAGTATGGTGCACCTCCTCATGGTGGTCTGGCATTTGGCCTTGACCGTCTGGTTAGTATATTTGCCGGTCTGGACAACATTCGTGACTGTATAGCATTCCCAAAGAATAATTCAGGAAGAGATGTTATGCTTGATGCTCCTGGCCCTATTGACCAAAGCCAGTTTGATGAGCTTCATCTAAAGGTTGAATTACCGGAATAATAACAAAGGACTATGTACGAACAATATCGGGCATAGTCCTTAAATTTATCTTATTATAATGAAGAGGTTAATTTATTTTTTATTCACATTGTTTGCAGCAGTTTCAGTTGTGTCTGCACAAAACACAACCACCGAGATAGCAGGACGAGTTATTGATGAAAATGGCGAAGCTCTTACAGGAGTTACCATACAGGCTGTCCATACATCTTATGGTAGCAATTATGGAACATCATCAAACCGTCAGGGTGTATATTCACTTTCGGGATTGCGTCCGGGAAGTTATAAAATCACTTTTAGTTTTATAGGATATAAAGATTATAATCAGGAAGTTACACTATCATTGGGAGAGCAATATGTACTTGATGTTCAACTTAACGAGAGTGTACAGAACCTATCTGCAGTAAATATCACAGCAGAAAGAACGCAATTTATAGAGACCAAAACAGGTCAGACAATGCGTATTAGCAATAAAACAATAGAACAGCTACCTTCCATAAACAGAACCTTGCTTGATTATACCAGACTATCACAATACAGTGGTAACGATAATTCAATGGCAGGACGTGATGGTCGTCTTACCACATTAAATATAGATGGTGCCAGCCTAAACAATAGTTTTGGAACCACATCTGCACTGCCTGCAGCCGGAAATCCAATATCTATTGATGCTATTGACGAAGTTCAGGTGGTTATAGCACCATACGATGTACGCCAAAGCAACTTTACCGGAGGCGGAATAAATGCAATAACAAAATCGGGTAGCAATATTCTTACAGGAAGTGCGTATATCTATCACAGAAATCAGGATATGCGTGGAAATAAGGTAGATGGCTATTCACTGGGTAACAGAGAAAAAGAGTCAAAAACCACATACGGATTTACAGTAGGAGGACCCATTGTAAAGAACAAACTTTTCTTCTTTGCTAATTTGGAATTTGAAGATCAGCCTCAACCTATATCTAAGTGGAAACTCTCTACAGATGGAGTAGGCGATGCCGATGCTATGATAAGCCGTGTAACTCAGGCAGATATGGACCGTTTTGCCACAGCTCTAAATAAGTATGGCTACAAAGCAGGAACAACTGATTTGAATAACGGCAATGTACAGAATCGCAAAATACTGGCCAGATTGGATTGGAACATTTCAGATAAACACAATCTGATGCTTCGTTACAATCTCACCAACAACAGTTCATGGGCTACACCTAACAATAATTCAACAGTTGGAACTTCTGCTCCATCGTATAGAATTTCCGATAAAGGTTATGTATTCCGCAACAGTTGCTACACAATAAATGACGATGCCTGGTCTGCTGTGGCAGAATTGAATAGCCGTTTCTCTAATAGCTTATCTAACAGATTATTGGCAACAATATCGGAAGTAAGTAATTTACGTGGATCAGAATCGCCTTTATTCCCATACATAGACATTTGGGATGGCAACGGTGATATCTTTATGGGTGCAGGTTATGAGCCATTCTCATACAATACCGGTAATGCCACAAATACATTCAACATTAAGGACGAGATAAGATGGACAGCAGGAAATAATATTCTTACTGCCGGTCTTAGCATGGAGCGCCAGAAGGCAAAGACTGGTTACACAATGTATGGTACAGGCTATTATAAATACGCTTCATTGGAAGATTTTGAACAGGGCAAAGCTCCCATAGCATTAGGTTTTACCTATCCTTACGATAATGTATCTGACCCAATGTCGAAAGTCTCTTTTGGTCAGTATTCTCTATATCTGCAAAACGAAACCAGACCACTTAAAAACCTTATTCTTACTTACGGATTCAGGGCCGATTTGCTTGATTATCTGCAACCTATAGAGACAAACATTCCTTTTAAATCATTTGATTGGACCGCACATTACTATACAGAAGGAACTGCTCCGGAAGGATTTAATTCACCTGTTTTTGATACCGGCAGATGGCCGGATACCAATGTTCAATTATCTCCGAGAGTAGGTTTCAACTGGACCAACAACAGTAATACACTTGTAGTACGTGGTGGAGCAGGCCTCTTTACCGGACGCACTCCATTGGTATTCTTTACAAATATTCCGAACTATAGCAATATGCTTCAGAATACAGTAATGATTAAGGACGATTCCAGTGGTCTGTTATCGGGACTTGCAAACAATTTCCTTACTACAAATCAGGCACTTAAAGATTATTTGGCAGATAATGGTTATTCTACTGTCTTTAATCAGAATTCTCCTGTAAAGAGTGCTACTTTATGCGCTGTAAGTGAAGACTTTAAACTTCCGCAAGTATTCAAAACTTCATTGGGCATTGATTGGACTCTGCCTGTTGATTTTCCGGCTACTGTTACAGCAGAAGGTATCTACAACAAAGACATCAATGCTGTAATGACAGAAAATCTGAATCTATATACAGACAACAGCTATGGCCGATTCAGTGGTGCAGATCACCGTATCAACTACAAGAGCAACAGCAAAGGCACCAACATACATAATAGTGTAACAGGAGGAGCTTCAATGCTTACAAATACAAATCGTGGTTATAGCTACAGTGTTAGTCTGTCATTTAATGCAGAACCTGTTGAGAATTTGAACTTGAACATTGCATACATACATTCAGAATCAAAGAGCGTATCAGATATGACAGGTTCATCATTATATTCAACCTGGAAGAATACACTTAGCGTTAACAGTTCAAATGACGAACAGGTAAAACGTACATCGTATGTAATTCCAGATAAGATAAGCGCATATGCCACATATACACTCAATACAGGTAGATATAGTTCTACAATGTTCGGACTCTACTATGTTGGAATGAATTCCGGTATATATAGCTACTCATATACAAACGATATGAATGGTGATGGTTCATCGGCAGATCTTATCTACATACCTGCATCAAAAGAGGAGGTTAAGTTTGTAGATAATGGCAACTACACTGCTGCAGAACAACAAGATGCTTTCTGGAACTTTGTATGCAACGATCCATATCTGAGTAAGCACAAAGGAGAATATGCCGAAGCCAATATGGCACGTATGCCATGGTTCAATCGCTTTGATTTAAGAGTGGTAGAAAACATTGGTTTCAAGGTTGGAAACGATATTCACAAAGTTCAATTATCACTTGATCTTATGAATGCTACCAACTTAATATCCAATAAATTAGGAGTTCGCAAAACAGCATCGGCCTGCAATAATGGCAAGATACTTACATACAAAGGTGTCAATGCAGAAGGTAATC
>JAGCKJ010000001.1 GCA_017647575.1 Bacteroidaceae bacterium
GCAATAGAAATTGCTGTAAGTGAAAACCCTACAATTATTGTTGCTGATCAGCAGATAGAATTAAAGAAGATTAGCAAGCAGGAGACATGGCAGTCATTATTGCCATCTGTGGATTTTTCCGGAACAGTGCAATATACTGTTTTGGCGGCGGTTATGAAATTGAACGATATGGAGTTTAAAATGGGTAAGGATAATACCAGTACTTGGAACGGACAGTTCTCTGTCAGCCTGCCTATCTTTGCTCCTACTGTATATGCAACAATGAATCTTACTACAACAGATCTGGAACAAGCTGTGGAGCAGAGTCGTAGTTCAAGGCTGGATTTGGTAAATCAGGTTACAAAAGCATACTATAGTTTGATGCTGGCTCAAGATTCTTACAAAGTATTGGAACAGAGTTATGCCAATGCAGAAAAGAATTTTGAAGTGATAAATTCAATGTTTCAGTTGGGTGGTACAAGCGAATACGACAAGATTAGTGCAGAAGTTCAGATGCGTAGTCTGAAACCATCTATGATATCTGCAAGAAATGCCATAAGCATAGCGGAATTGCAATTGAAAGTGTTGATGGGTATTGCCGATGATGTTGATATAGTGGTGGATGGTACTCTTTCTGATTTTGAAGATGAGATGTATTCAGAAGTGCTTACATCCGGTAATTATTCACTGGATAATAATACATCTATACGTCAGTTGGATTTAAATGAGAGGTTGTTAAATCAGAATCTGACTGTTCAGAAAATGAATTTCTTGCCAACATTGGCATTGCAGGGTTCATACGCATTCCAATCATTGTATAACGACAATTTTAGAATATCAGATTATACTTGGGCAAGCAGTTCGTCTGTTGTTCTCTCTCTGTCTGTTCCAATCTTCAGAATGGGTAACTTTACAAAGCTAAGAAGCACAAAACTGCAAATCAGTCAGTTAAATCAGAATAGACAATATACCGAACGTCAGATAGATATGCAGGTAAAGAGTTATCTGAACAATATGAAGGCAAGTGCAGAACAGGTGGCAAGTAACAAAGAGGCCATTGTTCAGGCTGAAAAGGGAAGGTTAATTGCAGAAAAGAGATATGAAATTGGTAATGGTACAATACTTGAATTGAATAATTCAGAGGTATCGTTAACACAGGCAAAATTAACCTACGGCCAGTCTATTTTTGATTATCTGTCAGCAAAAGCAGATCTTGACAAGACATTGGGAAAGGAAGATAATATCTATCCGGAGGAAAAATAAGAATCATAATTGTGTAAATAAAAAACATATATAAAATGAAATTAGTTAGAGTTTCAGTGATGGCTTTGTGCGCGATGTCTCTTTTTGCATCGTGTAATAATAAGAAAGCAACAGAGAGTGCAGAGTCAATGATGGTAGAAGTTGTTCAACCACGTGTTAAATTGGCATCAGTGTCGGTACAGGATGTAGATCAGTTGCAGGTTTATGCAGCAACAGTAGTAAGCGATGTTAAGAATAATATTGCTCCGGCTGCACCATCAAGAATTGAAAAGATTTTTGTGGAGGTTGGCGATAATGTAACCAAAGGTCAGAAATTGGTTCAGATGGATGAATCAAACTTGAAACAGATGAAACTCCAGATAAGCAATATGGAGGTTGAATTTAACCGTATTGATGAACTTTATAAGGTAGGTGGTGTTTCAAAAGCTGAATGGGATAATATGAAACTTCAGCTTGAAGTGAACAAGACTTCATATAACAATCTGCTCGAAAACACTCAGTTGTTAAGCCCAATAGATGGTGTTGTAACAGCAAGAAACTACGATGATGGCGATCTTTACAGCGGTCAGGCTGTGCTTGTAGTACAGAAAATTGCACCAGTAAAACTGACTATCAACGTATCTGAAATATATTTCGCCCGTATTAAAAAGGGTAATAAGGTAATGATTGAAGCCGATGCTTATCCAGGCGAACAGTTTGAAGGTACCGTATCGTTGGTTTATCCTACTATAGATCCAATGACACATACATTCCCGGTAGAAGTATCTGTTGCAAACAATGATAAAAAAATACGTCCGGGTATGTTTGCTCGTGCAACCGTAAATTTGGGTACAGAACAGCATGTTGTTGTGCCAGATGTTGCAATTGTTAAACGTGCTGGTTCGGGTGAACGTTTTGTGTATGTTTACAGAGATGGTAAGGTGTGGTTCCAGCCTGTGCAGTTAGGTCAGCGTTTGGGCGATAAATACGAACTTCTGTCGGGTGTGGACAACAATGCTCAGATTGTGATTGCAGGACAGGCAAATCTGTCAGATGGTATTGAAGTGATTGTTGAAAAATAAATAGCGGGAAACGATGAGTCTATACGAAGGAGCGGTCAAAAGACCTATAATGACAGCCTTGTGTTTCTTGGCTATCGTAGTCTTCGGTCTGTTTTCATTTACAAAACTGCCGATAGACCAGTTGCCGGATATTGAAACAAATACCATCATGGTATTTACTTATTATTCCGGTGCAAGTGCTTCCGATATTGAGAACAACGTTACAAGGCCTTTGGAAAGTACCTTAAACAGTTGTAGTTATATCAAACATATAACATCCAAATCGTCGGAAAATGTTTCAGTGGTAACATTGGAGTTTGAATACGGACACGATATTGATGATTTGACAAACGATGTCCGTGATAAATTGAATATGATATCTACTGCATTGCCTGATGGAGTAGGTACACCAACCATATTCAAGTTCGATACCAGTATGATGCCTATTATGCTGTTGTCGGTTCAGGCAGACGAAAGTCAGGCGGCGCTTTATAAGCTGTTGGATGAAAATGTTGTCAATCCGTTGGCAAGAATTCCGGGTGTGGGTACTGTGTCGGTGGCTGGTGCTCCAAAACGTGAGATATATGTCTATTGCGATCCGGCAAAACTTGAAGCATATAATTTGACAGTAGAAAGTATCAGCTCGCTTATCAGCAATGAGAATAGAAATGTACCTGGTGGTAATATTGATGTAGGTAGTGAAAGTTTTGCTTTGCGTGTAGAGGGCGAATTTTCCGATCCTATGGAAATGAATAATCTGGTTTTAACAGCGGTAGATGGTAAAACTGTCTATCTGAGGGATGTTGCCCGTATTGTTGATACTACTCAGGAACGCGCTCAGGAGACATATACAAATGGTCGTCAGGGTGCTATGATGACTATTCAGAAGCAGACCGGTGCTAACACTGTGGAAATCTGTAAAAAGGTAAAGGCTATGTTGCCTCAATTGCAGGAGACATTGCCAGCCGATGTTAACATAGGTGTGATTGTAGATGGTTCAAAGGATATCATCAATACCATTAAATCATTGGCAGAGACTATCCTGTATGCTTTGCTGTTTGTGGTTCTGGTAGTGTATATCTTTACAGGCCGCTGGCGTGCAACTGTGGTGGTAGGTATTACAATCCCATTGTCATTGATTGCATCATTTATATATCTGGCATTGACTGACGGTACATTAAATATTATATCGTTGAGTACTTTGACTATAGCTATTGGTATGGTCGTGGACGATGCTATTGTGGTGCTGGAGAATGTTACAACACATATTGAACGTGGTGCCGATCCTAAACAGGCTGCAATTCATGCAACAAACGAAGTTGCGGTATCTGTAATAGCATCTACACTGACAATGCTTGCGGTGTTCTTCCCGCTGACCATGATTTCAGGCATGACCGGTGTTATGTTTAAGGAACTTGGCTGGATGATGTGTATCATTATGATAGTTTCTACTGTGGCTGCGTTGTCACTGACACCTATGCTCTGTTCACAGATGTTGAAACTGGAGAAGAAACAGAGTAAGCTTCATCATATTCTGTATGATCCATTCCTGAATATGTTGAATAAATTAGATGTTCAGTATGCTCGTCTGATTAACTGGTGTGTTCGTCACAGAAAGAGTGTGATGACTATAAGCATGCTGGTGTTTGTGGCTTCTATGGTGATGGTTCCATCA
>JAGCKJ010000002.1 GCA_017647575.1 Bacteroidaceae bacterium
CCTGTGACCCACTGCTTAGAAGGCAGTTGCTCTATCCAGCTGAGCTACCAGGGCATAAAAAAAGATTCCAGCATATTGTATACTGGAACCTCAAAAAGTTAAACAAATAACATACAAGAGACTAGTATACAAACCCAAACCAAGGTTTTCTTATACCTTGTATTTGTTTTCTGGTTTGTCTTCTAATCATCTTCATATTTTTATTTATATTTTTTTATTTCCGTTTTTCTCTAAATTGGTGGCCGCGGGAAGTAGGTCCATAGTAAATTGTTAAGATTTAAATAGGAACTTCGTTTGCAGCCTTATTTTCTACACACTCAAATATAGTAAACTTTGGGGAGATTGTAAACCCCTAGGAATGAATTATTTATCTTCTTCCCAGTGAGAGTCAATCACCACATTGTTCTTAGATGGATCATAGACACTGAAGTAGTAGCCATGTTCCAATGCGTCCATAGCTACCAGTTCATTTGCCTGTTCCTGACACATATCCTGCAGGTTATCCATCAATTCACCGAAACCCGTGTTTTCAGCGGATTCATCAGTATCAATGGTAATCACCAACTTTCTACGCATCTTTCACTCCTTACTGTCTGACGCCGCAGAGCATAGCGAGCTGCACAATAGCATCAGCGATTTGCTGTTCAGTGAACTGAGACAGATTGGGAATTCCTGGCTGTGCAGGTGCCGCAGGCTGAGCGACAGTTTCAGCAACGCTGACAGTCGTTTCTTCCACCGGTGCAGTAGGTGTTTCCACAGCAGGTGCCGCTTCAACTGCAGGTGCTTCGGTTACAGGTGCTTCAGGAGCAGCTTCAGTTGCAGGAGCTTCTTCAACCATCTGGAATTCTACTGCGCAGGCATCACCTTCTTCCTGCAGAGACAGAGAATACTCTTCTGCAATCCGGCGAATGTCATCATCAATCTGATGCAGACGACGGTTATACTGGCCGATTGCCATCGAGATACCAGCACACGGGATAATCGATTCCGACTGCAGAATTCGAATGGCCTGACGGACCTTACGCTGTTCAACCAGCAACAGTTCACGGGCGTTGATTGCTTCTTCTTGAGTCATTTTACTTCCTTTAGGCTACAATAGCCCTGATATATGCCTTGGTCAACTCGGCCGTGGCTTCTGGATGATTTTTAAGCTGAGAAAGTGGAATCTTGTGCTTGAAACAGTAGTTTGCTTTCACAGATTCCATAAGTTCTACTTGTTCTCTTGTGTTCATACTTTTTTAACCTCTAATTTATGTCTATAATATAGTTAAAAATTGAACTGATGTAAATAACTAGAATACGATTTCATTTAATCAGACAACCGTCATGTAATCAGAGATTTCATCAAATGAACGGATAGTCTTAGGCCATTCCTTTACCCTTCGCTTCCAAACCTCTGGGTCACAACCATCAAAGTCACCACTATTTAAAATAGTTAAGTAGTTTAACATGTTAACCAGATTCAAATCAAGTACAGTCCTATCATTTTCCGGAAACATATTATATAACCTGGCGTACTTCAAAGATCTATACCCTGCTTCATATTCAAAGTCAATGGTAAAATCCTGATGATGTGCACCAGTTTTGGTCATTAACTTTTTGGGTCTGTCTTTAATAGTAGGCGCCATAAAGTTTCCATGATCTTTAATTAGATGAAGATAATGGGATGCTTCATGCAGGAATAGGGCAAAACTGTGGTCATCAACGAATCTGATACTACCCTTGGTTTCTGCACCAGAACCTTCAAGTTTAATTTCTGCAGAATCTTCAGGCATATATATCCTGTCTACTTGCAGTGACTGTCTTTGGAAATAAGCAGCAGCCTTCTTTGGCTTTTCGTCAAATTGAATAAATGCAATTAACTGTTGTGACATGAAATCCTGCAGATCATGCCAAAAACGAGTACGCCCTGGAGCGTACTCGCTATCATCAACCAACACGATGTTCTTAATAAATGTTTCTGTTAAAACGGTTTTCATATCCTTTTTAGAGAACCAGATCACCACTAAAATCGAATTCCTGCGTCATAATTTCAGCAGAATTCTTAGCCATGGCGTTCAGATACGTGGTGACTGGAATTGTCGTAAAATCCTTGTAGACTTGACACTTCGAGAAATCGACTCGAATCCCACTGTCAATAAATGCTTTGACACGACGTTTGAACTTGCTTAAATCAGTAATCTTGTTGAGCTGCAGAATGGCTTTCTTAGAGCGTCTGTCTTCCACAACCGGATCAGTTGCATTACCCGGGAGGTCACAGATAATCTTTTCGACTCTTTCCATATCCTTCGCATCGGGGGTTGCTGCCTTAACTGCGTTAATAAAATTGATTTCGTCTCGTGTCATTTTTAATACTACTTGTTGGTTAACGATTATAATATAGTTAATTCTTTCTAGGTTGTAATCATTATTAACTAAATTATATCTATTCAGTTACTC
>JAGCKJ010000029.1 GCA_017647575.1 Bacteroidaceae bacterium
CACAGGATATGATAGAACCTATTCAGAAGACCAAACTGGAGATATTGCACGGCAAGAATCCTCGTCTTCATACAGATGAAGTTCTGGTTGCACTCTCAATGCTGAGCCGTTCTGATGATAACTGTAAAAAGGCATTGGAAAAACTTCCTGAACTCAGAGGATGTCAGGTTCATTCAACTGTTATGCTGAGTGAAGTAGATAGAAAGATATTCCGCAAACTTGGTGTCGATTTAACCTGCGATCCTGTTCTGAAAGATTCTTCAAGAGTTGTCATGAAGTGATTCGTCCTCCTTATCGGGTGATAATGAGGGCAGGCTGATACCGAAATGAACCGCAATAATGCGTATCAGAATTACTGAAGTTGCTCCTATAACCTGATTGGCAACGCTCGGTAAACCAAAATGGTGACAGATACAGTAGACTATACCACCTCCTGCACAGGCTATTGCGTAGATATCTTTTCTGAAAATCAGTGGGACTTCGTTCAGGAGTATATCTCTTATGATACCGCCGGTAGCACCTGTTATACAACCCATAATGATGTTTATCCACATAGGGAAATCGGCAGCCATACTCTTTTCAAGACCAACAACGGTAAAGAATCCCAGACCGATGGCATCGAATATAAAGAAGGTGCTGTCAAAACGAACCAGCCATTTCTTTAGAACAATAACGGTTAGCAGTGCTACACCAGTAATGATAACATAATATGGAGTTGTCATCCAGAATGGGGTAGTGCCTAGCATCAGATCGCGCAGAGTTCCACCACCAACAGCAGTAACAAATCCAACTACGTAAGCTCCGAATAGATCGAAATTCTTACGTGCAGCAAGTCTGACACCGCTTATTGCAAAAGCAAATGTTCCTATGAAATCAAATATGGTGGTGAATTCCATAAACAGTTAGCAATCTTTAGGGTCTAATCTTGTATATTCATATCCCAAACGGTGTAGCTCTATAGCTGCACCAATCTTGAACATAACCTGCTCTGTGCGTGCAAAAACATAGAAGGCCTTTTTGCTTTGTGGCTCTATGCCTTCTCTTCTGATTAATCCCAATGCATGTTCTGCGCAGCTGTGGATTACATTTTCAATTCTTTTGGTCTCTTTACCTTCCAGCTGTAGTCCAAGAATATCTCTTACAATATGTTCGTCCATATCGTCAAAGCCACGTTCGCCCTGAAGTACTGAATATGGCTGGTCTTTAAGCTTGTTCCAGTCTCTGTTCCACCAGCAGGCTACAGCCATACCAATGTATGCTGCCCAGGCGATAGCTACAGTAGGGTAGTCGGCTATCTCTTTGATGGATTGTGCCATGTATTCAGGTGCATAGCTGTTCCATTTCTCGTTTATATCGTCACTCTGCAACAGGTGGTTTTCCAGCATCCCCTGATTGCGGCAAATCTTTAGCAGGTCCTGCTCCATCCTGCTCTCAAACATATTGTAAAATAGTGAATCGTCCATATCTCTGTTTTGAAGGTGTAAAGATAAGCAATGTATTGCAGATTTTTCAAATTTTTACTACCTTCGTGTCCAATTTTTCAAGGAATTATGGCACAATATACTGACGATAAGAAAATTATTTTCTCAATGGTAGGCGTAAGCAAGGCTTACCAGAACAACAAGCAGGTTTTGAAGGATATCTATCTGTCGTTCTTCTATGGAGCAAAGATTGGTATCATAGGTTTAAATGGATCTGGTAAATCAACTCTGATGAAGATTATTGCCGGTCTTGAACAGAGCTATCAGGGACAGGTGGTATTTTCACCGGGTTATAGCGTAGGCTATCTGCCACAGGAACCGGAACTGGACCCTGAAAAGACTGTTAAAGAGGTAGTAATGGAGGGCGTACAGCAGGTTTATGATGCTCTTGCTGAATATGATGAGGTGAACCATAAGTTTGAACTGCCTGAATATTATGAAGATCAGGATAAGATGGATGCACTTTTGGCACGCCAGGCTGAACTTCAGGATATAATTGATGCAACAGATGCATGGAATATTGACAACAAACTTGAACAGGCTATGGACGCACTGCGTTGTCCGCCGGAAGACCAGAAAACAGGTGTGTTGTCTGGTGGTGAGCGTCGCCGTGTAGCTTTGTGCAGACTGCTTTTGCAGAAACCGGATATTCTGTTGCTTGACGAGCCTACCAACCACCTTGATGCTGAGAGTATTCAGTGGCTGGAACAGCACCTGCAGCAGTATGAAGGTACTGTTATTGCTGTAACACACGACCGCTACTTCCTTGATAATGTGGCAGGCTGGATTCTGGAACTTGACCGTGGTGAAGGTATTCCATGGAAGGGTAACTATACCAGCTGGCTGGAACAGAAATCCCAGAGACTGGCACAGGAAGAGAAACAGGCCAGCAAGCGCAGAAAAACTCTGGAAAGAGAGCTTGAATGGGTTCGTATGGCACCAAAGGCACGTCAGGCCAAAGGTAAGGCACGTTTGAATTCATACGACAAACTTATAAATGAGGATGTAAAGGAGAGAGAAGAGAAACTTGAAATCTTTATTCCAAACGGTCCACGTCTGGGTAATAAGGTTATTGAAGCCAAGGGTGTAAAGAAAGCCTTTGGTGAAAAGTTGCTCTTTGATGATCTGAATTTCTCATTGCCGCCTAATGGTATCGTAGGTGTTATAGGCCCTAACGGTGCAGGTAAAACTACTCTGTTCCGCCTGATAATGGGGCTGGAAACAGTAGATGGTGGTGAATTTGAAGTGGGAGAAACAGTAAAGATTGCATACGTAGATCAGCAGCATAAGGATATAGATCCGGAAAAGAGTGTTTATCAGGTAGTAAGCGGTGGCAGTGAACTTATTCGTCTGGGCGGAAAAGATGTGAATGCCCGTGCTTACTTAGGACGCTTCAACTTCTCCGGAGCAGATCAGGAAAAGAAATGTGCTATGCTTTCAGGTGGTGAAAGAAACCGTCTGCAGTTGGCTATGGCCTTGAAAGAAGAGGGTAATGTATTGCTGCTTGACGAGCCTACCAACGATATTGACGTTAATACTCTGCGAGCACTTGAAGAGGGTCTGGATGGTTTTGCAGGCTGTGCTGTAGTTGTTAGTCACGACCGTTGGTTCCTGGACAGAATCTGTACCCACATTCTATCATTCGAAGGTGACAGTAAGGTTGTCTTCTACGAAGGATCTTACAGTGAATATGAAGATTATAAGGTAAAACAGTTGGGTTACGAAGAACCAAAACGTATTCGTTACAGAAAACTGATGAACGATTAATTGAATACCGATAAAGGATTTATAAGGGGATTTGAAGCTTTAATCAAGCTTTAAGTCCCCATCTTTTATCCAGCCAATTTTTCTGAATATCATTCCGAATACTGGAGTAAGAATTGCCGGTAGCATAAAGCAGATTAAAATCATTCCGCTCCAATCGGCAAAGGTTATGCTCTCCTTTATGCCATTTGCCATATCTGAGGCCCAGCCTGTGTAGAGTCCTATAGGACCTACAAAACCGCAGGTTCCCATACCTGATGCTATAGCAGGACCATTCATCTCTATATGGAAAATGCATGTTGCCATTGGGCCGGTAATTGCAGAAACCAGGGTGGGGGCAATCCATATTTTAGGATTACGTACAATATTTCCCATTTGTAACATGCTGGTGCCGATGCCTTGTGAAATCAGACCGTTCCATCTGTTCTCTCTGAAACTTAGGAATGCAAAACCTACCATCTGTGCGCAACATCCTGCTAAGGCTGCTCCACCTGCTAACCCTGTTAAACTAAGTGCAGCGCATATTGCAGCAGAACTGATAGGCAGAGTCAGTGCCATACCAACAATAACCGAAACCAGAACTCCCATAATGAATGGTTGTTTGCCGGTTGACCACATTATAAGGTTTCCAATCCAGCTGGCTGCTGAACCGATAGCTGGTGCCCACCAGTATGCCAGACCAATACCTACTGCGATGGTTACCAATGGTGTAACAATGATATCTATTTTTGTCTCCTTTGATACGGCTTTACCAAATTCTGTTGCGAAGATGGTGATAAAATAGACTGCTAAAGGACCTCCGGCACCTCCTAATGAGTTGCTGGCCGCACCTACCGCAAGCAGTGAAAACAGAACCAAAGGTGTAGCCTGCAGAGCGTAACCAATAGAGACTGCCATTGCAGGGCCTGCCATACTTTTGGCAAAGTTTCCAATCTCAATCAGAACCGGTATGTTCAGCTGTTCTCCTATTGTGGAGAGGATGGTTCCTATAAGTAACGATGCGAATAAACCTTGTGCCATAGCTCCAAGTGCATCAACTCCATACTTTCTCAATGAGATAGTTATGTTTTTTCTACTAAGAAATGTGGTGAATCTCTTCATGACGTCTATTGATTATTTGTTTGCAAGATACAAAAAATCCTCGGTACTCAAAAACTGAGATTCCGAGGATTATGTCCGAAAGTAAGGATTGGTTAAGCTTCTGCTGGAGCTTCTTCAGCTGCCTCAGCTGCTGCTTCAGCTTCTGCTACCTTAGCTTCAGCCTTCTTCTGAGCTACTTTCTCAGCGATTGCTTCATTAACCTTCTTCTCAGCTTCTAACTTAGCCTTGTTCAATTCGCGTTTAGCCTGCTGGTCCTTAACTACGATAGCATTCAATGAGCTATCCTTAGCCTGTTTCCAAGCATCGAACTTAGCCTGAGCTGCAGCTTCGTCGAATGCACCCTTCTGAACGCCACCCTTAAGGTGTTTCATCAGGTAAACACCCTCTCTTGAAAGGATGTTACGTGCTGTGTCTGTAGGCTGTGCGCCAACCATTACCCAATACAATGCTCTTTCGAAATTCAAATCTATTGTTGCAGGATTGGTGTTAGGGTTGTAAGTACCAATCTTCTCAATAAACTTTCCATCACGTGGAGCTCTTGAGTCGGCAATGACGATTGAGTAGAAAGCATAAGCTTTGTGACCTCTTCTCTGTAGTCTGATTTTTGTTGCCATTGTTTCTCGTTTTTTATTAATTAATGATTTGAATTATGCTGTCAACTCGTAACAGCGGGCGCAAAGGTAGAGATTTTTTAGATAAAATGTTCTGAATTTGACGATTATTTTTGATTTATGCTCTTAAACAGCCTGCCGAATAGCTGAAAAAAGGAATAAAAATGTAATTTTTTTGCGTGTTTGGAGTGTTGCTACAGAAAAATGCAGTACTTTTGGAGTGTGAAAGAGAGTATCAAACACAGTGGTGTTATAGATAAGATAGAAAACCGTACAGTCTATGTTAAGATTGTGCAGGTTTCTGCCTGTTCCGGATGTCAGGCAAAATCGCTTTGCAGAATTTCTGAAATGAAAGAAAAGATTGTAGAAGTGGTTGTTGATGCGCCTGAAAGATATTCCGTAGGTCAGGTGGTAACCGTATTGGGAACAACATCGCAAGGCGCAAAAGCTGTTGCATTGGCTTTCGGTTTGCCGCTGTTTATTTTGCTGACTGTGTTGATTGTGGCAACAGAAATAACCGGTAACGAACTGAAATCGGCTCTTATTGCGTTGCTTGTATTGGTACCGTACTATATTTCGCTGTTTCTCTTTAGAAACAAAATTAAGAGAGTGTTTAGTTTTAGCATAATAGAATAAAACCAAAATATGTCAAGTATGATTTTGACGGCAGTAATTGTTTTGGGTATTACAGGCTTGATCTTGGCTGTAGTACTATTTTTTATATCCAAAAAATTTGCTGTCGAAGAAGACCCAAGAGTGGTCCAGATTAACGAAATCCTTCCGGGTGCAAATTGTGGTGGATGCGGATATCCGGGATGTGCTGCATTTGCCGAGAACTGCGTTAAGAAGGGTTCTTTAAAGGGAATGAGATGCTCTGCTGCAAGTGGAGAAGTGATGCAACAGATTGCAGAAATTTTAGGTGATGTGGTTGAACAGACTACTCCTAAAGTTGCTGTTGTAAGATGTAACGGAAGCTGCGAAAATCGTCCTCGTATAAATGTGTACGACGGTGCTTCACGTTGTGCTATTGCACACATGATGTCGGGCGGTGAAACAGGTTGCGCTTTTGGTTGTCTGGGTTGTGGCGACTGCGTTGAGGCTTGTAAGTTCGATGCAATCAGGATGAATCCGGAAACAGGACTGCCGGAAGTGGATCAGGATAAGTGTACTGCTTGCGGTATGTGTGTATCGGCTTGTCCTCGTAACATTATTGAGTTGCGCAACAAGAATAAGCTGGATCGCAGAATATTTGTATCTTGTGTAAACAAAGATAAGGGTCCTGTAGCAAAGAAGGCTTGTGCAGTGGCTTGTATAGGTTGCGGAAAGTGTGTAAAGGCTTGTCAGTTTGAAGCTATCACTCTGGAAAACAACCTGGCGTATATTGATTTTGAAAAGTGCCGTCTATGTAGAAAGTGTGTTGATGAATGTCCACAGCACTCTATTCTTGCAGTGAACTTTCCTGAAAGAAAGAAACCGGCAGTAGAAGAAAATGTTCAAACCAACCAATGAATATGAAGAAGACTTTTACAATAGGTGGTGTACACCCCGATGAAAACAAATTGACAGCTACAAAGCCAATTTGTGAATTGGGCTTGCCAAAACAGGCTGTATATCCTTTATCTCAGCATATAGGTGCGCCGTCTGTTCCTTGTGTGGCAAAAGGCGATTTAGTGAATGTTGGTACAAAAATAGCAGATGCCGGTGGCTTTATGTCGGCAGTAATCCATTCCGGCGTATCCGGTAAGGTGGCTAAAGTGGATACCGTAGTAGATGCCAGCGGTTACAGAAAACCTGCTATCTATATAGATGTGGTTGACGATGTTTGGGAACCAACCATAGACCGTTCAGAAGATTTGGTGAAAGAGTGTAATCTTACACCGGAAGAGATTATTGCAAAGATCAAGGATGCTGGTATAGTAGGTTTGGGTGGCGCTTGTTTCCCAACTCACGTTAAATTGATGCCTCCAAAAGATTGCAAGATAGATTCATTGGTTATAAATGCAGTGGAGTGTGAACCATACCTTACTGCCGATCATCGTCTTATGTTGGAACATCCTGACGAAATAGTGGTGGGTGTTCAGATTCTACTTAAGGCATTGGGCATAAATAAAGCATTTATAGGTATTGAAGAAAATAAACCTGATGCTATAGAATTGTTGCAGTCAAAAGTTGCTTCTGTTCAGGGCGTAGAGGTTGTTAAACTGAAGACAAAATATCCGCAAGGTGGCGAAAAACAGCTGATAGAGGCTGTTACAGGTCGTCAGGTTCCACCTCCACCGGCACTTCCTGCAAGTGTAGGCGTAGTGGTACAGAATGTGGGTACTGTTTATGCTGTTTATCAGGCAGTTCAAAAGAACAAACCTCTGTTTGAAAGAATAGTGACTGTAACAGGTAAGAGTGTGCAAAACCCTGCAAACCTTTTGGTTAGAATGGGTACTCCTATCAGTCAGGTTATAGAATATGCAGGTGGAATGCCGGAAGATACTGCAAAACTGATAAGTGGTGGTCCTATGATGGGACGTCCGCTTCTTAATGCCGATGTTCCTGTTGTTAAAGGTACTTCTGGTGTGTTGATGCTTCCGGAAGCTGATGCTATCCGTAAAGAGGAACAGCACTGCATACGTTGTTCAAAATGTGTACAGGCTTGTCCTATGGGACTTGAACCATATCTGTTGGCTACTTGTGGCGAATTAAGCGATTGGGAACGTGCCGAACAGGAATGGATAATGAGTTGTATAGAGTGTGGTTGTTGTCAATCATCATGTCCGTCACACAGACCTCTGCTTGACTGGGTAAGATTGACAAAGAATAAGGTTGGCGGTATAATCCGTTCACGCAACACCAAATAATTATTGAAAGATATGGCTAAACTATTTATATCGACATCTCCACACGCCCATAATGGCGATTCTGTAGAGAAAAATATGTATGCGGTTGTAATAGCCCTGATTCCTGCGTTTATTGCATCTATAATTGCATTTGGACTGGGTTCATTGGTTGTTACTGCTACATCTGTAGTGTCTTGTATGTTTTTTGAGTGGGCAATCACTAAATATCTGTTGAAAGAGGAAAAGACTACCATTTTTGATGGCTCTGCTATTGTGACAGGTCTTTTGCTTGCATTCAACTTGCCAAGCAACTTGCCTTGGTGGATTGTCATCATCGGTGCCTTGGTGGCTATCGGCGTAGCGAAAATGA
>JAGCKJ010000030.1 GCA_017647575.1 Bacteroidaceae bacterium
TTATATATTATACGGTTCTATTCTTTCTATTTTCAAATTTCAAAATCTATGTTATTTCCGGTTTCCCAGTTCTCTACTGTAGGATCAAAAGATATTTCGTTCAGACCTATTCTTATATTATAGGTGTAGATATATCCCATCTTCCACTCTTGTACTGTAGAGAAATATTTGGTATCGGTAGATGTACTGCCGTTGTCAAATTCTATGGTATATACTATTTCTACTGCATCTATATCCAAGTTCTGTCCCCACTTGTATCCACTTGCATTTTGCGGAATAGGCAGAATTGGGGTTCCAACCTGGACAGATGTTGTTCCGTCTATAACCAAAGATACAGGCGATGATACCACTACATAATCTGAAGCCTGAGAATAGTTACTCCAGGAACCTGTTTCGCGTGTTCCATCGGTGGTCGCATAATCTGCCATTGTATTTAAGCCATGCAATACAAGTTTATCTATAGTGATTGCACTTACATTGGTACCGGCTGTATAATTAAAGTTACTCTGCGCTCTGAACTTTATCTGCGATAACAGATGACGGAAAGTTACAGGAACAGGGGCAACTGAATTCTTTTTATCTGTAATTAAATCGGCAGCCATCAGGTCAATCTGCTCATCAACATTGGTTGGAGCTGTATATCCGTTGATTGCCATACCCGACTGATATGTTGCAGATACGGTTCCCTCAAACTCATAAGGGCTGTAGCATGCAAAGGTTAGGCTTCCTTCCGATGGCCAGAAATACTTCTTGGCAATATTGCGCCATGAACCATCGGTTGCATCTTTTTCTATCTCTACGTTATCCATATAGTTAGTTGCAGCCCAGGAACCATCTTCAAGTTCGTGGAATGCATACACACCAAAATGTTCTGCTTCATTATATGCAGAACCAATGGAACCAAAGACATTTGCCTTGGTTGAATTAAGAGCTACGGCCTTGAACCCAATCTCGTTGCGTTCAATGCTATACTCCTTCTCTGTACAGGCTGTAAATGCCGGTACCAATGCTAACAAAATGTAATAAAACCGTTTCATATTGTTCGTTTTCTATGTTATTCTATTTAAGGCACTTTTATCTGGTTTACACTTATCTCGGTCCAGTCTGTTATTTCCGGATTGAATGTAATTTCATTCAGATTAAAGTTAAGTGTATATACATATCTTGTACTCTGTTCCCATGATTGCTGCAATCCAGATAACTGTTTCACCAGCTGTCCGGTCATTTCAGTTCCATCGGCCTGAACCATTCTGTAGGAAATTCTGATTGAAGTTTCAGCTTCTGCAGTCTTGCTCAGGTTTTGTGGCATCATAACCATTGCAGAAGAATAGACTGCTGCATTGGATGAAAGAAGCAGATTGTCATCTGAATATCTCAGGCTGTCTGTCTGATTATCGCTGTTGTAGCTCCATTTTCCAATACTGGAAGGCTGTACATAGTTGAATGTAGCCTGTATATCTACATTCTTTAGCATTATCTCTTCTACATAGAAATCCACGTCAGGGTAATTCTCTTCAAGTTTCAATACAAACTCCACCTGTGACAGAGCATGTTTGAACTGAATTGGCAATGCCGTAGTACGGTTTGTACCAAGGGTATATGCATACATCAAATCGGTATATTTTGATGTGATATCCACCTTGTAGTTGTCTATCTGCAAACCATTGCCCTTGTATTCCGGTTCCTTTACACCGTTCAGTCCTGATGGATGCAATGCGTAGAACCCTACAACACCGGTAGTAGGCCAATAGTAATACTTATCTTTGTTACGCCAGGCCTGGGGGCGGCTAGCATCATTACCAGTAGTCCACTCTATTTTAAGGCCGCTCATGAAGTTTGATTTAGCATTGTCTGCAAACTCCTTAAACGAGCCATCATTTGAATAGAATCCCCAAATATCAAAAGATGCTGTTTCAGGCAGAGCACCGGCACTCATTATGGCCCTTGTTGCATTACCTGCTACTGCATTGAATCCAATCTCTGTACTTTCCGGTACAAAGGTTTCGTTTGTTGCACATGAAGTCAGCAAACCTAATGCGACTCCTAATGTTATAAGCTTTCTAATTCCTCTTTGCATATCACCAGTAATTAAAGGTCAATATAATGGTGTTCCTCTTCCCACTCTGACACACCTGGCTGGAAACCACCGCCACCACTGCCTGCAGGAGGATCGGGAACAATAATTGCATCTTCTTCAATAATAATCTTATGTTCAGGATTATTCATGAATTCATCTGTAATATCCTTATGCCACTCTACTGTCTGACCGGATTGAGTGGTAAGGAATATGGTAAGCCAAAGCTTTGTCTCCTTGCCCGGCAGTTTACCGAATGTATTGAAAGTACTGTGTACCATATCATTCTCTGCTGCATCACTGCCCGCATACAGCGGGAAATACAATGATACATTATCGTCTGATTTTCCCTCCTCCTTTGGATAGGCAATAAAGTTTGAACCTATCTGACCGGTAAGCAATGCATTTGCCGAAGCCATGTGTTTGATATTCTTTACTCTCACGCTCAGATAGTAGGTTTCAACAACAGTTTCTGCCTCTACCTCAACAACCTGTTCTTCCACATCGTTCAGGATAGTTACATTATCACGTGCCACAAAGAGATGGTCAGGTTCATATACAATCTTGGCATTCTCCAGACCGTCCATGGATTCTGCCCACTCCTTATCTTCATCTGAAATAGTATCTACTTCCACTTCGTCACCAGCGCGGGTATTGGCTCTGCGCTGTGCCGCTCCTTTCTCTATTTCAGCCTTTGATTTGCTTATTACACTAAGCGCTTTATTCTTAAGCTGCTGTGATATCTCATTGGTATATGCCTCAATCTGATACAGTTGAGCATCATTACGTATAAGTGTTGATTCTGTATCAAAGTTGTAGATAATCAGTTTGTAATCGCCAGGAGGTACGCTTATGTAACCACCTTCAGAAGGTACATAGTCTTCTGTAAAACGGCGATTAGTCTTTGGATCATAGAAGATTACACGCATAACCTCCACCTGTGGAGGCTCAGTGACATTAAGTATCTGCAGGTTAATGCGCAAACGCAACAACAGATTCTTATTGAGATCGCTGAGCGGACGCAATTCGCAGGACGTCAACAGAATTAACGTCATCAGAAATGCCATAAATGTATTTACTCTTCTATTCATATCCGTACAGCCTTATTTGCTTTTAAGTTTTAAATTGATTGGCCTTACCAGTGAAACCTTCAGATTGGTTGGACCTAGATATTTAATTCTACCGGCCTTGTTAACGTCACGAATCAAACGGTCATAGTTAAGTGACGGATAGTAATGCTGGTAGTTGATATTTGAATAACCTACTGAAGCTGCTGCTTCCAGGTTCCACTTTTTCTTTTTGCCAATAGGGAATGAATATCCGTATGTAGCTCCTACTGACCACAAATCGCCCTGATAACAGAAATCAAAATAGTTCTGGAAGTCATAGAGGCCGGAATATCCATACAATCCTACAAAATGACCACGCAGCTTTTCATTACGATGTTTTGGCGTTCCGAACCAGTATCTTACCTCCGGTCCCATTATCCACAACTCATAACACTGTTTAAAGCCATTATGATACCATGGGAAGATATCCTCAAAATGGAGTGAGAAATGTTTGCCCAGCGGAATTTCCAGTGTAACGTTAGGAGCCATGGCTGCATCGAACAGAAGATTTGTTTTAAGAGCAGCTACTGTTACAGGCTCTTTTCGGACAGGTTCTTCCGCTACCGGATAGTCCCGCTTTTCAATTTTATCAGGCAAAGGTTTCACGGTTAATCCAACCATTGGGAATACAGTCTGTACATTGCGTTTTCTGTACTTGATCTGCACACCTGCACCTCTCAGAACCGGATAGTATTTACGATACAGATATCTGTAAACAGCACCTGCAGCCGGATCATAACCCAGTCTGTTCTCCATACGCCACTTCTTGGTCTCTATGCTGATGTCCTCCTTTGGATTGATTACATCCAGAACTCTCTGTTTGCTTTTGTCAGACAACAGCGTATCCTCATTCACATAGAATGCCAGATCATCCCAGGCCTCAATTACGCTGTGCAGTATGGTTCTGTCAGCAAGCACAGGCCAGTTTTCATTCATGTATTCACTTATTATCCGGGTACGATGCTCTGTAAGCCAATTATTTCGCAGATAGACACCTTCAGGAGATGACTGAACCACTATCTCCACTTCCAGAATATCGCCGGTATCTATCGAATCTATCACATGATGCAGTTTGTCCAGAGCCAGGGCATTATCCCTGTAGTCTTCATACAGTTTCTCATCATTAAGTCTGAAGAGCACATCTGTCTGGAATGTTTCGAAAAGGTTGATATAGACAGAATCAACGTAGAAAGAGTCCTGAAGGGCAGGTTCTGTTACCTGAGAAACAGACATAGCCTTTGCCGATGCAAATGGCAATGTAAGCATCAGTATCAACATATTGGCTACTGCAAATAATCTCAGTTTTTCTCTCATAATTGTCTCTTCGTTACGCGTACGCACGTACAGACAGGTGCGCAAAAGTGCGTAAAATTACTATTTTGTATTGAATCTACAATAAAATAAGAGCAATTTTTGATTTTTTGCGCGGACATTTTTTTTTACATTTTTCACAGCCAACTGGATTAAAAATATATTTTGTATGTTTTTTTTATTTACACAGCTATTCTTTTACATCCTCAGTTATGCAATAAACCAAACATTAACCATTTATTCTGCAATAATTTTGTAAGTTTGCAAAAACTACAGAAAAAGTATGGCAAACAAGATGGCCGCATTGGCCAAAGACACCGCAATATATGGCATAAGCAGCATTGTCGGCAGATTTATAAACTATCTGCTGACTCCGCTATACACCCGTACTCTTACAGATCAGTCTGAATATGGGCAGATTACATCATTCTATGCATGGACTGCATTTTTGTTGGTATTTTTGACTTTTGGAATGGAAACCACAATGTTCCGCTTCGCAAACAAGGAGGGAGCCAAAAAAGAGCGTGTATTTTCCACAACACTTATTTTTGTAGGCACACTCTCATTCCTGTTTGCCGCAGCCTGCTTTATCTTTACAGAACCGATATCGTCCATCCTGAAATTTACAGCTCGTCCGGACTTTATACGCATAATGGCTATGGTGGTAGCACTAGATGCTTTTCAGGCTGTGATATTCTCTTATTTAAGATTACAGAAAAGACCACTTAAGTTTGCAGGCATAAAACTGTCAATAATATTCCTGAACATTGGACTGAATCTTCTGTTTATCTATTTCATTCCAAAATATTTTACAGATTCAGCTCTGTTCAGAGAGTGGTTCAACACCGGTAATCTGGTGCTTTATGCATTCCTTATCAACCTGTTCTGTTCTGCAGTTTCACTGTTCGCTTTCATTCCGGAACTAAAAGAACTTAAATTTGGATTTGATGCCAAATCATTCCGCGAAATGTTTGCATACACCCTTCCGATACTGATTTTAGGTTTGGCAGGTATATTAAATCAGGTGGCAGACAAGATGCTCTATCCGCACCTGGTGACAGGTCAGGATGGACAGGCACAGCTAGGCGAATATGGAGCTGCTGTTAAGATTGCAATGATAATGTCCATGCTGATTCAGGCATTCAGATATGCTTACGAACCTATGGTTTTCAGCGCTTCAGGAGAGAGCACTGACCAGAAGAACAAAATGTACTCAGACACTATGAAGTATTTCATAATATTTGCCCTGCTTGCATTCCTCACAGTGGTATTTTATCTTGACATTCTGCTGCTCATTCTAGGACCGAACTACCGTGCCGGAGCAAAAGTAATACCTATAGTGATGATAGCAGAAATCTTTATGGGCATCTACTTTAACCTCTCATTCTGGTACAAACTGACTGACAGGACATGGTGGGGAGGGGTATTTTCATTTATCGGATGTGCGGTACTGATAGCTATCAACATTCTGTTTGTCCCCAGATATGGCTACATAGCCTGTGCATGGGGCGGATTTGCAGGCTATGGAGTCTGTATGCTGCTCTCCTATTTTGTTGGACAGCACTACCAGCCTGTCAAATATCCGCTTAAGGAGATATTCATATACACAGCATTAGCGGCAGCATTATGGGGTATTTCATCTCTATTCAGAAACAGCAACATAGTTCTGAGAATGGGTTTAAACACCATCATGCTGATAATCTACGTAGCATACATCGTCAAAAAGGACCTGCCACTCAGGTCTATCCCTTTTGTAAAGAGATTCTGCAAATAGAACATTCTTTACTACAACAAACATAGTATTCAAATATAATGCGTATATTTGCCGGATAAGTTATGTATAGAAAGTATTGAATTTATGATAGATTCTATAAAGGAACTGATAGAACACGAAGCGAAAGCAATACTTAACATCCCCATTGATAGCGAATACGAAAAGGCTGTCAATCTGATAGTTGAGCATGTTCACAAAGGAAACGGGAAGCTCATAACCAGTGGTATGGGAAAGGCTGGACAGATAGCCATGAATATGGCTACAACATTCTGTTCTACAGGAACCCCGACAGTTTTCCTGCACCCAAGCGAAGCGCAACACGGCGATCTGGGCATAGTTCAGAAAAATGATCTGTTCCTGCTTATATCGAATTCCGGCAAGACCAGAGAAATTTTGGAGCTTATTGAGCTAAGCCGGGAACTTGATCCGGAATTGAAATTCATTGTCATTACCAGCAAAAAGAACAGCCAACTGGCAAAGATGGCTGATGTTCTCCTTTTGACAGGTGCCCCGGAAGAGGTCTGTGCACTGGGTCTGGCACCTACAACCAGCACAACAGTAATGACTGTAATAGGCGACATTCTGGTGGTAGAAACCATGAAAAGAATTGGCTTTACAGTAGAAGAATATAACAAAAGGCACCATGGTGGCTACCTGGGGCAACGTTCAAAAAGGCTATTATGAGAAGAGTTTTCGGAATAGGAGAAACCATATACGACATCATTTTCAAGGATGGTCAGCCCATAGCCGGTGTGCCCGGCGGTTCTGTATTCAATGGATTGATGACACTTGGCAAGCTTGGTGTAAAATGTACCCAGATAAGTGAAGTAGGCAGTGACCGAGTGGGAATGATAATAAAGGAGACCATGGAAAAGAATGGCGTTGACACACGCTATCTTTCCTGCTATGAAGGTAAAAAAACCGCCATTTCACTGGCATTTTTAGACCATAACAGCAATGCCGATTACAGTTTCTACAAAGACTATCCAAACATCCGTCTGGAATTTGAACTACCACAAATGGATAGCGAAGACATAGTACTTTTTGGTTCATACTACGCACTTAATCCTGCACTGCGCAAACAGGTAGGTGGTTTCCTGAAGCATGCCAAAGAGAGCGGCGCACTGCTCTACTATGATTTGAACTTCCGGGCCAACCATAAGAGTGAAGTGGATTCTCTATATGACACCTTCCATGAAAATTTCTGTCTGGCAGATATAGTTCGCGGCAGTGACGAAGATTTCTCAATCCTGTATGGCGAAACAGACATCAGAAAGATTTATGATGAGCATATCAAGGGACGTTGCAACGTTCTGATAATGACCCACGGAGCAAAGGGTGTAGAGATTATAGACAGAGATAACTACTATTACATCCCATCAAAAAGGATAGACAATGTAGTAAGCACAATAGGAGCTGGCGACAACTTCAACGCAGGAATAGCTTACAGCCTGATTTCAGAATCCATCTACAGAAGCAATCTGCAGCATCTTGACGCAGAGGGCTGGAACAGAATCGCCACATACGGCATAGCATTTGCCACAAAGGCATGCCAGACCACCAACAACTACATAGACATTGATATCTCTGAAATTTTCAACTGAAATGACTAAAGCAGCAAAGCACTTTATAAAGGAGGTTCTGGGTACACCACTCATCACCCTGTTATGGAATTTACTGATGGTATATATCAGTTTCATGGTATGCAGGGTGGTTTTTATCTGGTACAACTATAGTTTGTACGATGGTTACCTTACAACAGATCTTTTGTGGAGCATGTTTAAAGGCAGTCTGCGTTTTGACACTGCCGCAATAATGTATCTGAGCGTTCTTTATACATTCCTGATGCTATTGCCATTACATATCAAGGAGAAAAAGGGATATTACAAATTTATCCGTTGGATTCTGATAATTTTATGCAGTATAGGCATCGTAATAAACCTGGTGGATACTGTCTATTATCAGTTTTCAGGCAAACGCACAACCATATCTGTCTTTACTGAATTTGCTAACGAAACAAATTTAGGGCAGATAATTTTCAAGGAGGTGATAAACAGCTGGTACATAACACTGATAGGTTTGCTGCTTATCGGCTTTCTTATAAAGACTATACGTAATCCACGTACAATAGTATTCAACCATCTGCCATCATACTATGTAGTTCGTACTTTTGCATTCCTGACAATGGCCACATTTAGTGTAGTTGGTATGCGCGGCGGCTGGACAAGCAGCCACCCCATTACACTGAGCAATGCAAACCAGTATGTAAACAGGCCGGTAGAAGCTGTTGCGGTACTGAACACACCATTCTGTTTTGTTCGCACACTGGATAAGAAACAGATGGTAGTAACCAGATACTTCTCTGAAGAAGAGCTTGAAAAGAGATTCTCAGGTGTAATTTTACCCGATTCCAACGCTGTTTTCAGGGATAAGAACGTTGTTGTTTTCATACTGGAAAGTTTTGGTGCAGAATACATTGGCGCACTAAACAAAGACAAACCGGATTTTGTAAGCTACACCCCATTTCTGGATTCTCTGATAGAGGAAAGTTTAACCTTCAGATACTCATTTGCAAACGGAAGAAAGAGCATTGATGCAATGCCATCAATACTGTCAGGTATTCCTATGTTTGTAGAAAATTTTGTACTTACCCCTACACTGATAAACAAGAACGTAAGCGGCCTGGCTGAAGAGCTGGCAGGCAAAGGATACTACTCCGCTTTTTTCCACGGCGCAGAAAACAGTTCCATGGGATTCAAATCATATTCACGCAGTATAGGATACACAGACTATTTTGGTCTGACTGAATTCAACGAAGAGCCACAATATGGCGGAATGTCAAAATTCGATGGTATATGGGCTATCTGGGATGAAGATTATCTGCAATATTTCTGCGATAAAATGGGCAGTTTTAAGCAACCGTTCGTATCGTCCATCTTCACAGCTACATCGCACCACCCATTTGCTATTCCTGAATGGAGCAAGGATAAATTTCCAGAAGGCAACCTGCCTATTCACAAATGTGTAAGGTATTCCGATAATGGATTGCGTCTATTCTTTGAAAAGGCTAAGGAACAGGAGTGGTTCAACAACACACTCTTTGTATTTACTGCCGACCACACCAACCAGTCAGAATTTGCAGAATACCAGACAGAAGTTGGTAAATTCAGAGTGCCTATTATCTTCTATGACCCATCGGGCGAACTGAAGGGTGAACGTAACTGTATAGCACAGCAGACCGATATTCTGCCTACCATTTTAGGTTATCTGGGTTACGACCTTCCATTTATCTGCTTTGGGCAGAACCTGCTCAGCACAAAGGATGAAGACACCTTTGCAGCTAACTACATAAATGGAATATTCCAGTATATGAAGGGCGATTACGTAGTACAGTTTGATGGAACCGACATAATGGCCATGTATAACTTTAAAACAGATACCGGCCTGAAAGAAAATCTTAAAGACCGGTATCCTGATATTGCTTCTGAACTTGCTGACGAACTGAAAGCTGTTATTCAGCAGTATTTAGAGCGTATGAATGAAAAGGAACTTGTTATCAGCCAACAACCTTAACACTCAGTTTTGCATAAGCACGCTCTGCCTTTTCCAGCGCTTTTTCTATTGTTTCATCCTTTGCAAGGATAACACCCATACGGCGATGTCCCTTAACGAAAGGTTTACCGAATATACGAATCTGTACATCCTCTTCAGCAAGTACCTGTTCCAGGTTTTCAAACACCACCTGTGTGCCGTCACCTTCCACTACGATAGCCTTTGATGCTGATGGACCGTAGAAATTGATCTTTGGGATAGGCAAACCCAGAATAGCTCTTGCATGAAGCGCAAATTCTGAAAGATCCTGTGATATCATTGTTACCATACCTGTATCGTGTGGACGAGGTGAAACTTCGCTGAAGAGAACATCATCACCACAGATAAACATCTCAACACCAAATATACCATATCCGCCCAATGCATCGGTAATCTTCTTGGCTATATCCTGTGCCTTAGCCAGAGCAATATCGCTCATTGGCTGTGCCTGCCATGATTCACGATAGTCACCATCCACCTGATGATGTCCTATTGGGTTCAGGAACGATGTACCTGCGCTATGGCGAACTGTCAGAAGTGTAATTTCGTAGTCAAACTTCACAAAGCCCTCTACAATCACTTCACCTTCACCTGCGCGACCACCCTCCTGAGCATATTTCCAGCATTTATCAGCATCAGCAGGAGTCTTGCATACACTCTGACCATGACCTGATGAACTCATAATTGGCTTAACCACACATGGAGTACCAATCTCAGCAATTGCAGCATCAAATTCTTCCTTTGTAGCAGCGAACTTGTAGTTTGAAGTAGGCAATCCCAACTCTTCAGCAGCAAGCTGACGTATTCCCTTACGGTTCATTGTAAGGAATGTAGCCTGAGCTGTTGGAATTACGTTGTAGCCCTCTTTTTCAAGTTCCACAAGTGTCTGTGTTGCAATAGCCTCTACTTCAGGGATTATCAGATCAGGTTTCTCCTTTTCTATAATCTGACGCAGGCGAATTCCATCCAGCATTGACAACACGTATGAACGGTGTGCAATCTGCATAGCAGGTGCATTCTCATAACGGTCCAATGCAATAACCTCAACGCCATAGCGCTGCAGTTCAATTGCCACCTCTTTACCTAATTCTCCAGAACCGCACAGCAAAGCCTTTTTTGCTACCGGCGTTAGTGGTGTACCTATCTTTACCATAATGAATAGTGATTATAATTGTTGCATATCATTCAATCGTTTGTAATAACCTTCAAGCGCCAGAAGCTCTTCATGTGTGCCGCGTTCTACAATCCTTCCTTCATGTAAAACACAGATTTCATCGGCACTTTTGATGGTTGAAAGCCTATGTGCAATGGCTATTGTTGTTCGGTCCTTCATCAGACGTTCCAGTGCCTCCTGTACCAGACGTTCTGATTCAGTATCCAGTGCACTAGTAGCTTCGTCCAGAATTAAAATTGGCGGATTCTTCAAAATGGCACGCGCTATGCTTATGCGCTGACGCTGTCCACCTGAAAGCAAACATCCTCTGTCGCCAATGTTTGTCTGATAACCATTCTCCGATTCCATAATAAAATCGTGAGCATTGGCTATTTTAGCTGCTGCTATCACCTGCTCTTCCGTAGCCTCTTTTACTCCGAAAGTGATATTATTATAGAAAGTATCGTTAAATAGAATAGCCTCCTGGTTTACATTACCCATCAAACCACGCAAAGAAGACAAAGACACGTTGCGAATATCATTTCCGTCAATCTTAACTGAACCGGCCTTTACATCGTAAAATCTTGGCAACAGATCTACCAATGTAGATTTTCCTGATCCCGACTGGCCTACCAGAGCTACTGTTTTACCTTTTGGAACCGTAAGGTTAATTTCATGCAGCACCTCTCTGCCCTCTTCGTATGAAAAAGATACATTGCAGAACTCTATCCTGTCATTCAAAGTATCCACTTTAACAGGGTTCTCAGTATCTGTAATCTTATTTTCCGCCAGCAGTATCTTATCTATTCGTTCTACTGATGCCATTCCCTTTGGAATTGCATAACTTGCTTTGGACAACTCCTTGATAGGGTTCAGCAGACTGTAAAGTATGGTGATGTAGTAGATAAATGTTGGTGCTTCAATTGATGCATTTTCACTCAATATAAGTGAGCCACCAAACCACAATACCACAACAATCAGGGCTGTCCCCATAAATTCGCTGACAGGATGAGCCAAAGCCTGACGCATATTCACCCTGTTTGTAGATGAACGCAGTTTGGCACTGCTCTCTTCAAATCTGTCTGACATTTTCTTTTCAGCCAGAAACGCCTTGATGATTCTTAAACCGCCAAGTGTCTCTTCTACCTGCGACATTGTATCACTCCATCTTGACTGGACTTCAAGCGACTTCTGTTTCAACTTACGTCCTATTGTACCCATTATCCAGACTATCACAGGAACTATCAGGAATGAGAAGAGTGTCAGCTGCCAGCTAAGTGCCACCAGTGTTCCAAAATATACCACAATCAGGATTGGATTCTTTATCAGCATATCAAGTGAACTGGTGATAGATGTCTGAACCTCATTAACATCACCACTCATTCTTGTAATGATATCGCCCTTACGTTCCTTTGAAAAAAACTCCATTGGCAAGGAGACTACCTTATCGTATAATTTGGTACGAATATCCTTAACTACACCGGTACGCAAAGGCACCATCACCGCTGTAGATGCAAAATAACATCCGGTTTTGAAGAATGTTATCACAACAAGAACCAAACCCAGAAGCAACAGGGTATTGGAGCCGCCATATATTGAAATCCATTCGTTTACATAATAGTAAAAATTATTCTTCAATACGCTGAATTCAGGTAATCCCATAAAACCGCCGGAAGATTCAATAAAAACATAATCGGTCTTGTTTATCTTAAACAGCAATTCAAGAATTGGCACTATGAGCGCAAAAGAAAAAACGTTCAGGATAGCCGAAAGAAGATTGAATATAACGGATAGCACAAGATTCTTTTTATATGGTGCTACAAATCGGCGTAAAAACTTAAGAAGTCCCTTCATAATTCAATTTGAATAATTACTCTGCGAAGATAGAAAAAATGGAGTAAAACAACTAACGAAAAGCAGATTATGAGTAACTTTGTATTATAATAGAGCCTTTAACAGCCCATATGATAAAAAAAATCTCATTTTTCCTGACATACGGAATCATAAAAATTCTGTCATTGATTCCTTTATGCCTGATGCATTTGCTGTCAGACATACTGACAATTCTCTGCTTTATTATTCCTCCGCTGCGATACAGAAAAAAAGTAGTACAAAAAAATCTAAGGGCATCTTTTCCTGAAAAGAGCAAGAAGGAACTGCGTATTCTTGAATTCAATTTTTACAGATTCTTCTTTGACATGGCTTTTGAAAGCATCAAAGCATGCAGTATGAGTGCACGATGGATGAAACGCCATATAGAATTCGTTGGATTGGAACATTTTTACAAACAATTTGAACAGGGAAGGTCAGTCATGGCATATATGGGGCACACCGGTAACTGGGAGTGGGTATCCACACTGCCAACACAGTTAAAGCCACAATATATTGTAAGCCAGGTGTATCATGTTCTGGAAAATGAAACCATGAACAGTGTCATCCTTAAAATCCGCGAAGCATACGGTTCTGTAAGTATTCCGATGGAACGCACTCTCAGACAGCTGCTTACATTCAAGCAGGAGGGCAAACAGTTTGTGGTAGGAATGATAGCAGACCAGGTGCCGTTAATGCGTAACATACACTACTGGTCACAATTCATGAACCAGAAGACTCCATTCTTTACCGGAGCAGAACGTATTGCTAAAAAGCTGGACCTTGCCATTATATACGCTGAAGTGGTACGCGTAAAGAGAGGTTATTACCAGTGCATTATGCACCCGATGTTTGAATCTACAGAAAATCTTCCTGAATTTGCCATAACTGAAGAATACATCAGAAGGCTGGAAAAGACCATCCAGAATGACCCCGCTGTATGGTTATGGAGTCACAACAGATGGAAACGCACCTGGGAAGGATACCAGAAGTATCTGAAGTACATGAAGGAGAAGCATCAGCGTGCATCTAAATCATCATAAAGTGTCTGAAGAATAGCCTTTCCGCGCTCTTCTCTGTTTTTCTGTTGCAATTCTGTTGCATCACCTGTATTTTCCTGAACTTTATCTGCCGTATTATCGTATATGGTTGTTCCGGTACTATCTATAAAACAGAAGCCATCTACAAACGTATAGAAGGCAAAATCATCAGTATATTGTTCAGAAAGCACATTTCTGCTAAACAGAAAATCAGAATGTTCCATATCCAGCTGCGCCAGAAGAGTTGCAGCCAGATCAGCCTGATTCATAAACTTATCCACTTTCACAGGCTGTTTAACTGCCCCACCTGTCCATATAACCGGAATATGGTGCGCATGTGGTGCATTCTTGAATCCCTGACGCGGATAACAGAAACCATGGTCCGGCACAAGCACCAGAAGCAGATTATCCCATACATCCATCAGACGCAATGAATCCACAAATGCTCCCACACAGCTGTCAGTATAGGCAAATGAATTGCATATTATATCTTCAAATCTGTTGCTTGGCACCTCAAATGGTTCGTGGCTGCTTAGTGTCAGGAATGTGGTATGCCACAATGAATCATCTTTCTCTTTTATCTTCTCCAGCAATCTGCTGAAGGTTATGTCATCATTCACACCCCAGGCGTTGGTATTACGTTCTGCTGCAGAGAAATCGGTATCAGCAGTTATTGCCTGATAACCATTACTCCACAGGTAACTCTGCATATTGGTAAAATTAATATCGCCTCCGTAGAAGAAATCTGCAAAATAGCCGTTTTCAACGAACTTTTTTGCCAATGAAGGCAGGTTTCTGCTCTTATTAGGAAGCTTCATTATTGATGTATTCGGAAGTCCCGGATGGCCGTTCAAAGTACATACTATGCCTCTGTCGGTTCTAAAACTTCCGGCATAACAGTTACTGAAAAAGACCCCCTGATTTGCCAGCGAATCCAGGTTTGGAGCAACACCCTGCAACCCACCTATAGAGGAGAGAAAATCGCCTCCGAACCCCTCCAGCAAAACTACCAGGACATTTGGACGTTTTGTGTTGAGTAATTCAGGTGTATCAGCATCGGTTGTACTAAACAATCCATTAAACAGCGATGCTCTCTTATCTTCATCAAAATAGTTATACTGTTCGCTAAAATCTTCAGTCTTGCTCATTGAACTGAAAAGGCTGAACAGCGGATTTACTGCTGAATGGTTCAGGAACTGATCTGTGCTGTAATATACTTTACCCACATTCATTGTGGATTCCTTCAGTCCGCCTCTTATTGAGAGAAAGAGAGGTGCGGCTATAAGCAAATGCAAAACAGCTGCAGTAAATGGCCGTTTGGGTTGTGGCAGAATTATGTATGCTCTGTTTAAAGCCCAGTTTATAAGCATCACCAGCAACGATATTATGACCAATGCTAAAATCAGAAATATCAGGGAGACGCTTGCCATAGCCTCTTCCGGTGATTTCAGATAGAAAAACACCGATGAATCCAGCTTAAATCCCCAGAACGGATAGAGTGCAGCATCTGATGCAAAAGCCAGTGCAAAGGCTATTGAAACAATCAGATTGTAGATACGCATTATTCTGCAGACCAGCTGCTCATTTACCCAGAGTGAAGCAATAACAAGCAGTAACGGAAATATTGAAAATAGTCCTGCACATGACAGATCCACCGGAATAGAATGGATCATCACATCCAGATAGTCTGAAAAGTTGTATGCCCCACGTTCACTATTGGCGTAGAGCATAAAGAGCGGCTTCTCCAACAGGAAAATCACCATCAGAAGCAACCAGTATCTGAACAGAAATGCAATACGTTTAAACATAACAACTTATTTTCTTCCAAAATCGGCAGGTATTTCACCCCACTTATCGGTTTCCCATTTAATAATCGGATTTCTGAAACTATTCTGCTGCAACCAGCGTTCAGCAGCCTCTATACGTTCAAAAACAGCTTTGGTGGATTCGTTATATTCCAGTTTGGTCTTGCATTTTTTCTGGCGTACCCACAAAATAGCATTTCTGCTATCGCTGTAAAGCGGCCAGTCAAGCCCACGCTGCTTGTAAAGCGCCAGACAGTGTACTATTGCCAGGAATTCACCAATGTTATTTGTACCTTTAATTGGTCCAAAATGAAATTTCTCCTGCATATCGGCCAGATAGACACCTCTGTATTCCATCTGTCCCGGATTACCGCTGCATGCAGCATCCACTGCTATAGCCTGCCTTATTACTTCCGGAGGAAGGATTCTTTCCTGAGTCTGCTTTCTACCCTTCTGATCCTTCTTCTCCATATACAGTTCAGGAGGCGACATAAGCGCCTCCTCTGCCTGTTCTTTTGTTTTAAATCCCTTATATACAGCTCCTTTCCAGCCTTCAACCTGATTTTTGCACTCTTCCCAAGTATTGTATATGCCCGGATTCAGGCCTATCCATACCACATAATATTTATTATCGGAAGATGCCATACAGAGCTATTGTATGATTACATACGTTCAGGAACTTCTATACCCAATAATCCTGTACCCAACTTCAGTATCTTGCCTACGTTTTCTGTAAGCATCAGACGGAACAGTTTCAATCCCTGTTCAGGTTCACGCAATACGCTGAAATCATGATAGAACTGATTGAACTCCTTTGCCAGTTCGTAGCAGTAGTTTGCTATAACAGATGGGTTGTAATCAGTAGCTGCCTGCAGGATAACATCCTTGAATTCTGAAAGTAACTGTATGATTGAAATCTCTTTTTCTGATATCATTATATCGTCAGAGAACAGACGATCATGAATATTGATTCCATCATCAGAAGCCTTACGCAGAATAGAGCGGATACGTGCGTATGTATATTGAATGAATGGGCCGGTATTACCGTTGAAATCGATAGATTCCTTAGGATTGAAGGTCATATTCTTTCTGGCATCAACCTTCAGAATGAAATACTTCAGGGCGCCCATACCTACTATACGCATTATATCGTCAATCTCTTCCTGTGAAAGACCATTCAGTTTACCCAGTTCATCGGATGTAACACGTGCATTCTCTACCATTTCATCCATCAAATCATCGGCATCCACAACAGTTCCTTCGCGGCTCTTCATCTTACCCTCAGGAAGTTCCACCATACCGTATGAGAAGTGTACCAGATCCTTGCCCCACTTGAATCCAAGTTTGTCAAGCAAAATTGAAAGCACCTGGAAATGGTAGTTCTGTTCGTTACCTACCACATATATCATCTTGTCTATAGGATAATCCTGGAAACGCAGTTTTGCAGTACCTATATCCTGTGTCATATACACAGATGTACCGTCGCTGCGCAACAGTAATTTCTGGTCCAGGCCCTCTGCAGCAAGATCGGCCCACACTGAACCATCTTCCTTTTTAAAGAAGAATCCCTTTTCCAGACCTTCCATAACCTTCTCCTTACCCTCAAGATAGGTTTCAGATTCATAGTATATCTTATCAAAACTTACGCCCAGACGTTTGTATGTTTCATCAAATCCTGCATATACCCAGTCATTCATGGTTTTCCAGAGCTGACGAACTTCAGGATCGCCCTGTTCCCAGCGTACCAGCATATCGTGAGCTTCCTGCATCAGAGGCGACTGTTTTTCTGCTGCTGCTTTTGCTGCTTCCTGAGCTTTTTCGTCCAATTCATCGTAGTTTTCTGGCAACAGGCTCTTAACCTCTGCACGATAATGCTTATCGAATTCCACATAGTAATCGCCTATCAGATGATCGCCTTTCTTACCTGTAGATTCCGGTGTTGCACCATTACCCCACTTCTGCCATGCCAGCATGGATTTGCAGATATGAATACCACGGTCATTAACAATGTTGGTCTTTACCACCTTTGCACCGCTTGCTGCCATAATATTGGCCAATGCAGCACCAAGAAGATTGTTTCTAACGTGGCCTAAATGAAGAGGCTTGTTGGTATTTGGTGATGAGTACTCAATCATTACAAGCGGAGAAGAGTCGGTTGGTTCTGTAAAACCATAACTCTTGTCAGAATTGATATCTGTAAGAATGCGCAGCCAAACAGGTATTGATATAACAATATTCAAAAAACCTTTAATAACGTTATACGAACTTACTGCCGGCATATTCTTCTGCAGCCATACACCAATCTCGGAAGCGGTCATTTCCGGACTCTTCCTTGACATCTTCAAGAATGGGAAAACAACCACTGTAAAGTGTCCCTGAAACTCTTTTTTTGTCTTTTGCAACTGCACTGAAGCAGGGTCAACATCCTGGTTGTACAGAGCCTTTATGGCCTGCACCACCATATTTACCATTATCTCTTCTATTTTCATATATTAATTTTTGCGCCGCGAAGTTACTAAAAAAAAGATTACCTTTGCGCTTCGTATAAAATAAATAACAATGAACAAGATTCCAACTATTACAAAGAACCTGCTAATTATCAATGTTCTCTTCTACATGGGCACATTAGCACTTGGTAAATATGGCATAGATGTACAGTCTATGTTCGGACTACACTTTTTTAAAGCCTCCGGTTTCAGAATATATCAGCTTATAACATACATGTTCCTGCATGAAGGATTTCAGCATATATTTTTCAATATGTTTGCTGTCTGGATGTTCGGTAGTGTTTTAGAAAACATCTGGGGACCAAAAAAGTTCCTTCTATTCTATCTGGTATGCGGAATTGGCGCCGGCATAACACAGGAACTGGTACAGTGGGCACACTATTCACTCACCCTTTCCAATTATGACAGTGTTAACATGGGTGGCAGAATTATAGAGATGGAACAGTACCTTAATATGCTGCTTACCGTAGGCGCCTCAGGAGCTGTATATGGCATTCTGTTAGGTTATGGTATGACTTTCCCAAACAACCCAATCTACATCATACCTATACCATTCCCTATCAAGGCAAAATGGCTTATCACAGGTTATATTGTTCTGGAACTGGTACTTGGTTTGAGTAATAATGCAGGCGACAACGTGGCTCACTTTGCACATTTGGGAGGTATGCTCTTTGGATGGCTTTTGATTTTATACTGGAAAAGAAACAGAAAAAAGTATGGAGACATTCATTTCAGATATTAAGGAGAAATTCAGATATGGCGATACTCTGACACGTTTACTTCTTATAAACGCCGGGGTATTCATTGCCATTGCTCTTTCAAAGGTAGTTTTTATCCTTTTCGGACTGGCAAACAATGCCACCTGGAACCACAATTTTGAATGGAGCTGGAACCTTGCAGATTTTCTGGCAAGACCCTGGACCATTGCAACATACATGTTCACAAGTTACGGGGTTTGGCACTTATTGTTCAATCTTCTCACCCTCTACTGGTTTGGCAAAAGATTTCAGATTCTATATACCAACAGCCAGTTACGTGGTGTATATATTTTAGGAGCGATAGCAGGTATGGTATTCTTTACCCTGCTGTTCAATCTCTTTCCCGCACTTCAAACCAAAGATCACCTCTGGACTATGCCTGGAACATCCACAGCAGTTTTAGCCATAGCGTCGGCAACCGCGTTCCGTGCCCCCAACTATATGCAAAAACTGCCTATAATTGGTTTTGTACCTGTTAAATATTTAGTCATAGCATTAGGAGTAATAAACGTAGCTCTTATACCGAACATCAACCCTGCAACAGACTTTGCCCATCTGGGTGCAGTTCTGACAGGCTATCTTTATGTAAGATGCCACAAACATGGTACAGACATAACCAAACCTGTTACAGTAGTTGCAGTATGGATAGACAAAATATGTGATAAATTCAGAAAGAGATGAAGCTTATTGGAAAGATTATAACATATCCAATACTGTTTGTAAACATCATAGCGGCTATACTTCTGTATATTTGCTGTTATGGTTCACTAACAGCGCCTGAAGGCGATATGCCACTAATGACACTGTCCGGTCTGGCCTTCCCTGTCTTCATTGTAATCAACCTGTTCTTTATAATATTCTGGTTACTGTTCTGGGCCAAAGGAGCACTTATCTCCTCATTTATGCTGATCATCTGCGCCGGACCCTGTCTGGACTACTTTCCGCTGAATTTCAAAGCCAGGAACTACGTCAGAACAGAAAATGATATAAAAATCATATCGTACAACACAGAAGGATTTGGTGCCAAGACAAACGGAGACCGGAGCAAAAGCAATCCATTACTGGCATATATCACTTCACAGGATGCCGATATAATTTGCCTTCAGGAGTCCCTGATTAATGTTTTAGCGGAAAAGAAAAGAGATAAAAAATTCTTACCTGAATACCCTTATTGCGAATACTCTTCAATTGGCAACATAGCATGTCTTTCCAAATACCCGATAATAGATGCTGAAGGGATAGGATTTGGTAATGGAACAGGCAACAGTTATCTATACTGCCGTATTCTTGTAAACGGCGATACCTTAGCACTTTATAACTGCCATCTGGAATCAAACAGACTGAGTGAAGAGAACATAAATGAGTATTGGCAGTTTATTGGAAACCCCACAGAAGAGAGTACTTACAATGGCTCGAAAACTGTCATTCGGAAACTTATGGATTCCAGCAAGGCAAGAGCAGAACAGGCTGAAATAATTTCTGACAGAATAAAAGCAGAAACAGCTAAATACACCATAGTGTGTGGTGACCTTAATGACACTCCGCTATCTTACACCCACAAACTATTTGAGAAAGATCTTACCGATTCACATTCAGCTGCGGGTTTTGGTGCGGGAATATCATACCATCAGCATTACCTGTACTACAGAATTGACCACATTTTTGCAAGTAAAAACATCAAATCAAGACATTGCTGGATTGACAACAATATAAAAGATTCAGACCACTACCCCATTTGCGTCATCTTAACGCTTGAATAGTAGCATTTTATTCACATTTCTCCTTTTTTTTCAACAAATCTACACTTAATAAGGTGTAAAAAGGAAATATTTCTATATATTTGCACCCTTGTAATTAGCTAGCTTGAAAATCAATGGTTTTTGAGCTAGTTTTTGTGCTAGACAAATAATAATTAAAAAACAAAAATAAGTATGCAAAACAAAGGATTTGTAAAGGTGCTTGCAGTAGCATTGACAGTTATCTGTCTCTTCTACCTCTCCTTTACTTTCAGAACCCGCGGCATTGAAAAGAGAGCCGCCGAAAGTCCAATGGGTGAACAGGCCTACCTGGACTCCGTAATGAATGAAAAGGTCTGGTTGGGTATCTACTCATACAAAGAGTGTCGCGAAATGCAGATCGGTTTGGGTCTTGACCTGAAGGGTGGTATGAACGTAATCATGGAAGTTTCTATTCCTGACGTTGTTAAAATCCTTGCAAACAACAGTGCCGACAAAGATTTCAACGCAGCTCTTAGTGCAGCTAAGAAGGAGTTCGTCAGCAGTCAGGAAGATTTTGTTGACATCTTCGCAAAACAGTATGCACAGATTGCGCCAAACGGCAAACTGAATGCATTCTTTGCTACATCACAGTTGAAGGACCGTGTAAACGTACAGAGCACTAACGAAGAGGTTATTGCTGTTCTGAAAGAGGAAGTTGAAAATGCTGTAGATAACTCATTCAACGTATTGCGCACCCGTATAGACCGTTTCGGTGTTGCACAGCCAAATATCCAGGAACTGGAGGGCAAGCAGGGTCGTATCATGGTAGAATTACCAGGTATTAAGGAACCAGAGCGTGTAAGAAAGCTTCTTCAGGGTTCAGCAAATCTGGAATTCTGGGAAACTTACGAATATGCTGAACTGGCAGATGCATTTTACGCTATTGACCGTCGTATGGCAGAAGCTGCAGCAATGGAAGAATCAGGTAACACTGAAGCAGAACCAGCTGCAACTGAAGAGAATTCACAGGAAGATCTTGCAGCTCTTCTGAACAGCAACGAGAGCAGCAACACAGCTGCACAGATGGAAGAGTTGAAAAAGACCAATCCTCTCTTTGCAAGATTAAATCCTCCTTCATATCAGGACGGTTGCATTGTAGGTATTTCTCACTATAATGATACAGCATTCGTTAACACTGTTCTTGCATCAAACGAGATGAAATCTCTTCTTCCAAGAGACCTTAAACTTGTATGGGGCGTTAAGGCTATTGACACTAAGGAACAGTATTATGAACTATATGCGCTGAAGGTTACCAACAAGAATGGTCAGGCTGCAATGACAGGTGAAGCTGTTATGAATTCTACTGCAGATTTTGACAATTATGGCAGACCATCAGTAAGCATGACTATGAACACTGAAGGCGCTCGCAACTGGGCTAAGCTTACCAAGCAGAACATCAACCGTTGCATTGCCATTGTTCTTGATGGTTATGTTTACAGTGCTCCTAACGTAGAGAATGAAATCACAGGTGGTAACTCACAGATTACAGGTTCTTTCACAGTAGAAGATACTCAGGACTTGGCAAACGTACTGAAATCCGGTAAGATGCCTGCTCCTGCAAAAATCGTCCAGGAAGATATTGTAGGTCCATCACTTGGTCAGGAATCAATCAAACAGGGTTTCATCTCATTCATCGTTGCATTCATTGTATTGATGATCTACATGTGCGTAATGTACGGATTTGTTCCTGGTATGATTGCTAACGGCGCATTGCTTTGCAACCTGTTCTTTACACTGGGTATCCTGACATCATTCCAGGCAGCTCTTACAATGTCCGGTATTGCAGGTATCGTTCTTACATTAGGTATGGCTGTGGATGCTAACGTGCTTATCTACGAACGTACCAAGGAAGAACTCAAAGCGGGCAAGAATGTAAATGCAGCTATTGCTGATGGTTACAAGAATGCATTCTCAGCTATTTTTGACTCAAACTTCACATCAATCATAACAGGTATCATTCTGTTCTACTTTGGTACAGGTCCTATCCGTGGTTTCGCTACCACACTTATCATAGGTATTATCTGTTCATTCTTCACTGCAGTATTCCTGACAAGAATTGTTTACGAACACTATCTTGGCAAGGGCAAAATGCAGAATATCACTTTCACAACAAATCTGTCAAGAAACCTTTTGCAGAACACCAAGTTCGCCTTTATGAACATTGCAAAAAAATCAGCTGCTACATTCGGTGTCTTCGCAATTATTTGTGTTGGATTCCTGCTGATTCGTGGTTTGAGCAAGAGTATCGACTTTACAGGTGGTAGAAACTTTGTAATTCAGTTTGAACAGCCTGTTGAACCAGAAGAAGTACGTAACATTCTGGAAGGTGTAATCACAGAAGATAATGTAAGCGCAATTGCATTGGGTACAGACCACAAGACAATCCGCGTAAGCACCAACTACCGTATTGAAGAAGATTCTGAAACAATTGATGCTGAAATTGAAGAATTCCTGTTTACATCACTTAAAAATGCCGGTAAGCTTAGTCCAAATCTTGATTTGGCTACATTCATTGACCGCGACAACCGTGCAGGTGGTTCAATTATCAGTTCACAGAAGGTAGGTCCAAGTATTGCTGAAGATATTACACGTGGTGCTATCATCTCTGTAATACTTGCCCTGATTGCAATCTTTATCTACATTCTGGTTAGATTTAGCAATGTTGCTTATTCTGTAGGTGCTATTGTAGCATTAGGACTTGACACCTTATTTATATTGGGTCTTTATTCAATCTGTTGGGGCTGGATGCCACTATCACTGGAAATTGACCAGACATTCATTGGTGCTATCCTGACCGCTATAGGTTACTCTATCAACGATAAGGTGGTAGTATTTGACCGTATCCGCGAATACACAAAGCTCTATCCTAAACGTGATAAGAAGCAGTTGTTCGACGATGCTATCAATTCAACACTTACACGTACCATCAATACATCTGTCAGCACATTGATAGTTCTTTTGGCTATCTTCTTCCTAGGTGGTGACAGCATCCGTAGCTTTGCATTCGCAATGATTCTTGGTGTTGTATTCGGTACATGCTCATCAATCTTCATTGCTGCTCCTACAGCATACAGAATCATGAGAAAGAAGTAATCTCAATTATTGATTACAATACAGATAAACTGCTCTTCAATTTTGAGGAGCAGTTTTTTTATCTAAATTATTGTTACAATCATCAATAAATTCTACATTCGCAAAAGCAAACAACTAAAAACAGTTATTATGAAGCAGAGAATTACTAACAATGCATTTAGCTCTATTGCATTATCATTGGCACTGATATGCGCTCAGCCTGTTTTTGCGCAAGAGAAACAGAACGGCTATCCAGAATTTGAAGACAGTAAGATGTGGTTAAATGAAGATGGCAGCGCCAAAGTGCTTACATTCGACGGCGTAGAAAAAACTATGCCCACTAAAAAAGTTTCCAAATACCTGAAGAAATACCAAGGTTACAACACCACCAGAATGTCAATTAGAATAGAAGACGAAAGTAGAAACCTAAGTAGCGTAATGCCCTTGGCAAAACAGCTAAAGAAGGCAGGCATCAAGGTTGCAGTAGCTAACAACGACGATATGTTCAAAAGCATGACAATGCCCGAATACAGGCGTGCTTATATCTACGACGAAGGAGACGGATATTATAAATTTGTACTGAATTGCAATAATCAGAATCGTATCAGACGCGGAAATGCTATCGGCATCAATTCTTCAGAGACTTCACATAAGGATATAACCATGATAGGTGATTTAAAACTGATGAAAAAGTGGATTTCAATGTTCGATGGTCACGGTATAGCTATATTCCCGGAAGATATGCCATATTCCGATGTACAACAGATGGCAGAAACAGCCTGGAAATCCGGTAAGGGTCAGGTTTCTCTTATTACCGCTGACGATGACATGTTCAGGTACACCAATTATCCAAATTACATAACACTGATACCACAGAACAGCGATTGGGACAACACATATCCCGGTTTGAAAGCTACTGACGTAGTTAAAAAACGCAAACAGAGCCTTTCTGCCGCCAGTTATGAAACCGATAATGACAGAGAAAGGATTGAGAGGCCACAAACACAATACAACACGAATACGACTTTCTTCTATCCTGAAAAGGTAATCTCCAACGATAAAGAGTTAGTACTTATAGTAAAGGCTACACAGCAAAATGATTTATGGATTACCGGCAAAACAGATCTTGAATTAAGAGCAGGAGGAAAAACCTATAAACAGACCGGCTATAAAGGCCTGGATGGGTTTGAAGATGTATATTTCTGGGCTCCAATTTCAGGATCATTCAACGAGGTCCTGACCTTTGAACCAATTCCGGCTGATGTTGCATCGGTTGATATCTATGACAGCAACGACAATAGCCTGGTTATTAAAGGGTTAGAGGTTTCCGGAAAATACCGTAACATAGAGAAGCCTATAGCTTCACTTGTCAGCGGAACCTACATATTCAATTTTATAGGAGAACACGACATGACAGATGTAGTTACTATTGACAGAGCTGAATTCTCATCTACAGAGACCATTCTCTATATGAATATGTCTATTATGGAGCCTCATTCGTTCAAAGGCCACGTAGGCAGTGATTTCACTCTGACATTCCCTAATGGTAAAAAGCTGGAAGCAATAAGATATGAAGGTGTAAAGACAGACGTAGATTTTGACAGAGGTGGAGATCATGTTACTACATACTTCCAGATTATATTCCCACACATACCGGAAGAAGAGTGGCCATTAGCTGATAGTTCGGATATACCTGAAGAGGATATTATCAGACCGGTACTGGAAGGGACCCTATGCCACGAAAAAATAAAAATGAATTTGGTCAGACTTATAAACTACAGAGATCTGATAGGGGGCAGCGGCGTTATTCGTTTAGAATAAAACAACACATATCGCAAAGGTGGCGTACTATCATACAGTATGCCACCTTCTTTATATATACTCATATTATGTATATCATACACACATAAATGCATAATTATATACATAAATATTCATTTGCAGCCGATTTATACAACTTTTTTGATACTTTTCCGCATATTTTATACAAATATTGAATCTTTATATCCAATTATTTTGTATTTTTGCACCGCAAAAGATGAAAAAATATTCAACTATATAGATATTATGACTGTAAAAGAATTAAATCAGGTAGTAGTACGCTTTTCAGGCGATTCCGGAGACGGCATGCAGCTTGCAGGAAATATATTCTCCACCGTTTCCGCTACAGTAGGAAACAGCATCTGTACATTCCCGGATTATCCGGCCGATATCCGCGCACCGCAAGGTTCACTTACAGGTGTATCGGGTTTCCAGGTACATATTGGCGCTGACAAGGTATTTACTCCCGGAGATAAATGTAATGTATTGGTGGCAATGAATCCTGCCGCCCTGAAAACACAGTATAAATTCTGCGCATCGGACGCAGTAATCATTGTAGATACCGATGCATTTGGTGCAAAAGACCTTGAAAAA
>JAGCKJ010000031.1 GCA_017647575.1 Bacteroidaceae bacterium
CAGTGAATAGTAGTGGAAACCAGGAACCTGTGGCTGTGTAGTAACGCTCCATTGGCCGTTTTCACTCTTTTGCATGTCGTACTTGACTCCACACAGATCTATTTGAACTTTGTTTGCCTGTGGCGCATTAACACGGAACATAACACTGTTGTCTTCCAATATACGTGGGTATGAATTCCTGTTGATATTGGTTACAGGTGAATATGAACCTTCAGGGAAGGATGTTGCTCCGAATCGTTGCGCAGAAATCTGACTGCATAATGCTATGCAGACGATGAGTACCGGAAATAATTTGGTATGCTTCATTTGCTTGAGTTTTTATCTGTTTGAATACATACGTTCGTAATACTTCTGGTAGTCACCACTGGTAACCTCTTCTACCCATTCCTGATTATTGAGATACCATTCAATGGTCTTTACAATACCATTTGCGAATTTTGTTTCAGGGAACCAGCCAAGTTCGTTTGTTATCTTGGTTGGATCTATTGCATAACGCTGGTCATGTCCCAAACGGTCTTTTACAAATGTAATAAGATCTTCGTTTATCCAATCTATGCTGATCTCCCCGTTTGCAAGCATCTCTTTCTTCTTAAGAACATTGCGATATTCTGGATTTTCAGTCATCAGAGAATGGATTGTCTTGATAGTTAGCTTGACAATATCAATATTCTTCATTTCGTTGTGACCGCCAACATTATAGACTTCGCCTTCGCGACCCTGGCGAACTACCATATCGATAGCTTTGCAGTGGTCTTCTACGTAGAGCCAGTCACGTACATTGCTTCCGTCGCCATAAACAGGCAGTTTTTTTCCTTCCAGTATATTCTTGATGATAAGTGGAATAAGCTTTTCTGGGAAATGGTAAGGACCATAGTTGTTACTGCAACGGGTTATGGTTACAGGCATATGATATGTGTCGTGATAGGCCATAACGAACATATCGGCGCTGGTTTTTGATGCGCTGTAAGGGCTGTGTGGGCAGAGTGGGGTAGTCTCTGTAAAGTAACCTTCCAAACCTAAGCTGCCATAAACTTCGTCAGTTGAAACCTGATGATAACGTACTCCGTTACGCCATACAGGATAACCATTTTCATCTTTTCCAGTGACCCAAGCACGTCTGGCAGCGTCAAGCAGATTCTGAGTACCTAAGATATTGGTCATCAGAAATAACTGCGGATTTTCTATACTGCGGTCAACGTGGCTTTCTGCTGCAAAGTTTACCACATAGTCGAACTTGTATTCTGCAAACAATGCATCTGCCAGTTCTCTGTCGCAGATATCGCCTTTTACAAAGTATAGACGCTCATTGTCTATATCTTTCATTATAGTACCTAAATTGCCTGCGTATGTAAGCAAATCCAATACTACAATCTTTACGTCATCGTACTTGGATAACAGATACTTAACGTAGTTTGCACCAATAAAACCAGCTGCTCCGGTTACAAGATATGTCTTCATATTTTATGAATAAATTAGTTATTAACTTTAGTCTGTGCGAAGATAGTTATTTTTATTTATATATAAAATACAGACACCCGGAAAATCCGGATGTCTGATTTGCTTGTGTTATGTTGTTATTTAGAACTTTACGTTAGTCAACTTAACGTGGCTGACCGCCGCCAAATCCTTGACCGCCGCCTGGGAATCCCTGGCCACCGCCAAAGCCCTGACCGCCACCAAATCCCTGGCCACCGCCAAAGTTTGCACGCTGTTCAGCCTGCTGTTCCTGATACTTTTTGAACTGCGCTTCGGTAAGAACGCTCTTCATTTTAGCTTCCTGTGCTTCGCGCTGTTTCTGGAATCTTTCCATCATAGCTTCCATGTCCATCTGCTGTGGCTGGCCACCGCCCTGGTTCATCATCTGTTCGCGCTGTTTCTGCTGTTCCTTGCTCTGAGCCAAGAAATAAACATACAGTGAATCATACTGAGCCTTGTTCAATTCAAGCTGCTCCTGCAAACGATCTGCCTGACGCTTTGCTCTTTCTTCAGGATTCATGTTCATCTGACCACCGAAACCACCCTGGCCACCTGGAGCCTGAGCAAAACTGATAGCTGCTACCATCAGAAAAGATAGAACTAAAGATAATTTCTTCATTGCTTTAAAATTAGTTTATATTAAACATTTATGAAAACGATAATATGACTATGCCAAAGCAAAAAGGTTTAAAAATGTACGAAAAAATCAGATAAGATTCTCTTTTCTTTCAAATTCAATGACCTCCAGATCCTTGAATTCTGTTTTGTCGATGGTAAAACGGATTATTGTTCTTACCTTCTGCCAGCCCTGCAAACCGGCTGCTCCCGGATTCATGTACATCATATTAAGACCCTGATCATACTGCACCTTTAATATATGTGAATGTCCACATACAAATAGGTTAGGGGTGTTGTAGTAGAGCTGGTTTATTACAGAACGGTCATAGTGTCCGGGTGTTCCGCCTATATGTTTCAGAACAACATCTACATCTTCTATGCGAAAACGATTTACTTCGGGGAAGGCTCTGCGAATATCATAGCCGTCGCAATTGCCGTAAACTGCCCTCAGGTTGGCTATCTGATTCAATTTTTCTGCAATCTCGTATGTACCTATATCACCGGTGTGCCATATTTCATCGCATCCTTCGAAATATTTCCTGTAGCGTTCGTCCCAATAACCATGGGTGTCGGAGATAAGTCCTATACGTTTCATGATAAGCAGATTATAATCCGAATTTTTCTTTTGCCAGTTCAATAATCATTTCAGCACATTTTTCGTATCCGAATGTTGATGTGCTCAGGCAGATATCGTATGAACTGCTGTCGCCCCATTTTTTGCCTGTGTAGTAGTTATAGTATGAAGCACGCTTCTTGTCGGCATCTGCCATAATGCTGCGGGCCTTATCTTCAGAACAGTTCTCTATGCTGCAGATTCTCTCTATTCTGTCTTCTGTTGTCGCAGCTAAAAATACATTGAGTGTAAGGTCGCTGTCACGTAGAGTATAATCGGCACATCTGCCTATGAATATACAGCTCTCCTGTTCGTGAATCTTGCGTATTGCATCACTCTGCATTGTAAACAGGGAGTCGTTGCTCATATAGTTTCTGGCCATTCCATTATCGCTGAAATTGGCAAAAAGCAGCGAACGGATTGGGTTGCGTGAAGATTCTTCATCGGCCTTTTCAAAACACTCCTGATTAAAGCCAGTGTGGTCAGAAGCACTCTTCAGCAATTTTTTATCGTAAACATTTATCTGCAACTTCTCTGAAATGATCTTTGCTACAGCGCGTCCGCCACTACCTATCTGGCGTCCAATATTAATTGCAAAATACTTCTTCATACTCTTATATATTAGGGGTTGCTGATGTAAGTTTCTTTAAATTCTTCATTTCCAGCAAAAGGAAAGTGAGCGCCAGAATAACAGATAGTCCGTCTGCTACAGGCATACTGTACCATACTCCGTTTATTCCAAAGTAGTTGGGTAGTATTATCAAACAGGGGATAAGTATAATGAGCTGTCTTGATAATGACATGATGATGGAACGAACCGGTTTGCCTATGCTCTGGAAGAAGTTACCTGTAACCATCTGGAAGCCTATGAATGGATATAGCATAAAGACAATTCTCATACCGTTGCGTGCTATATCTATCAGTGCCTCATCTCTTGTGAATATTTTTATACAAAGACCCGGGAACAACTCTCCTATAAGAAAACCGGCTGTAGTGGTGAGTGTAGCAAACAGAATGGTCAGTTTAAGTACTTTAATAACTCTGTTATACTGTCCGGCACCGTAATTGTAACCTGCAATTGGTTGCATAGCCTGGTTGAAACCCATTACAATCATTATGAATATGAAGGCGATGCTGTTCACTATACCGTACGCGCCAATGGCCAGGTCGCCACCATGTTCCAACAGTCCTCTGTTTATAAGCAAAACTACAAAACATGAAGCTGCATTCATAAGGCAAGGCGATAATCCTATGGTGATAATATTTGATACCAGATCCTTACGCAGTCTGTATGTACCCTTTCTGAATCGGATAAGTTCGTTTTTATCGGATAGCTGGAAACACTGCCAGATAAATGCAAGAACCTGCGAAATAACTGTGGCAATGGCAGCTCCCGCTATACCCCAGTGGAATACCATAATAAAGAAGTAGTCAAGAATGGTGTTCAGAAGGACTGTGCCAATTGTAGCAGCCATGGCTTTTTTGGGATGGCCGGCAGAGCGCAGTATGCAGTTAATTCCAAGATAGAGATGTGTGAAAACATTTCCTATCAGGATATATATCATATAGTCGCGGGCATACTCTATGGTAGATTCAGTAGCACCGAACAGGGTCAGGATAGGGTTGATAAAGATAAGTCCCAATGCTCCGAATATAACTCCAACCAGTACGTTCAGGGTGATGGAATTTCCCAGAATGGTCTGTGCGGTTTCGTGGTCGCGCTGGCCAAGTTTTAATGAAATCATAGTTCCGGAACCTACACCCACCATTGAACCCAGTGCTGCAGACAGGTTAATGAGCGGGAATGTAATGGCCAATCCGGAGAGTGCCAAAGCATCTACTCCATGTCCTATGAAGGCGCGGTCAACTATGTTGTAAAGTGATGAAGCTACCATTGCGATGATAGCAGGTACGGCGTATGTTAATATCAATTTGCCGATTCTTTCTGTTCCTAACTCCGTAGGTGTTCTCTGTTCTGACATCAGTTATAAATTTTGGTGCAAAATTACAGTTTTTTTGCTCCTAATTGTAATTTTAAAGCCATTAAATGGTTACTTTTGCGTAAATGGAATGCAAAGACAAGAAACGTGTCCTGTTGGGTATGAGTGGTGGTATAGACAGTACCGCTGCTGTGTTGCTGTTGCAAAAAGAGGGCTACACAGTAGTGGGGTTGACTATCCGTAACCATGATCTTGGTATGGAAGATACCCATACGGAGCCTCCTTATATATGTGAAGCCCGCAGGGTGGCGGCCGCTCTTGGTGTAGAACACTATGTGGAAGATGCCCGTGCCATGTTTAAAAGTGTAGTGGTAAAACCGTTTGTAGATGAATGGCTTGCAGGTCGCACTCCCAATCCCTGTATAGAGTGTAATCCCCGTTTTAAATTCCATCTGCTTGTTCAGTATGCCGATAAACTGAACTGCCATTACATAGCAACCGGCCACTATTCGAATGTGGTACAGGAGAATGGCATCTATTACATAGAACGCGGCAGGGATAGTAAGAAAGACCAAAGTTATTTTCTGTGGCGTCTCTCTCAGGATGTACTCTCAAGAACACTCTTTCCGTTAGGAGATCTAACAAAAGAGGATATCAGACAACTATTGAAGGAGAATGGTATGCAGGTGAAAGCTTCAGACGGTGAAAGCATGGAGGTCTGTTTTATAGAAGACGATTACAGGACATTCCTGAAAAGGGAACTCCCGAATATCGATACAGAACTTGTAGGGCCTGGTAAATTTGTAGATTCAGCAGGAAAACTGATAGGCGAGCACAAGGGCTATCCTTACTATACAATTGGCCAGCGAAAAGGTCTGGCGGTAGCTTTTGGTACTCCCAAATATGTAATCAGAACAAATCCTGAAAAGAATACGGTTATGTTAGGCGATGCAGACCAGCTTCTTACAAACCATATGCTGGTTGATGAACTCAATCTGGATAATCAGCAACAGGATAATCTCACTGTGAGAATCCGCTACAGAAGTAATGCCATTGGTTGCAAAGTGGTTCAGCAGATACCTGACGGTCGCTGGCTGATACGTTTCAATGAACAGGCATCGGCAGTAACACCGGGACAATCGGCTGTGTTTTATGTAGCCGACAGGGTAGTAGGGGGTGCTGTAATATCATCGCAAAAAGGAATAAATCAATATATATCATGATGTTATGAAAAACACAGTATCATTATTGGAATTGAATAACATTGTCAGACGGTTGCTTGAAATAGAGATGTCGGATACCTATTGGGTAAAGGCAGAAATCAGTACAATGCAAGTGGCATACAACGGACATTGTTATATGGAACTGGTTCAGAAAGACTCTACCGGAGGCAATTTTGTGGCAAAGGCACGTGCCAATGTTTGGAAAAGTACGTTTCAACCTTTGCGCACACGTTTTGAAATGGAAACGGGGCAGAAACTTTCAGCAGGTCTGAATGTACTGCTTGAAGTTTCGGTATCATTCCACGAACAGTATGGATATGCTTTGGTGGTGCATAACATAGATCCTACTTATACCATGGGCGATATGGCTCGTCGTAGAAAGGAGATACTTGCACGTTTGGAGGCCGATGGGGTGTTGGAACTGAATAAGGAGTTGAAAATACCAATGTTGCCACAGCGAATAGCCGTTATATCGTCGGCAACGGCAGCCGGTTATGGCGATTTCTGTAATCAGCTGAATGAAAATCAGTATGGCTTCAAATTCTCTGTAACTCTCTTTTCGGCAGTAATGCAGGGCGACAGGGCAGAATCCAGCATTATATCGGCACTGGACAGTATAGCTATACGTGCCAAAGATTTTGATGTGGTGGTAATAATAAGAGGTGGCGGTGCTACCAGTGATTTGAACTGCTTTGATTCTTATATGTTGGCAATGAATATTGCGAACTTTCCACTTCCTGTAATAACCGGAATAGGACATGAACGCGATGATACAGTTATAGATGTAGTGGCACACACACGCGTAAAGACACCAACTGCAGCTGCGGAATTGCTTATAGGGGTGGTTCTGGATAGTGCTGCACATCTGCAACAATTGAGTGTAAGATTTGCAGATAGAATAAGGGTACTAATGGAAGAAGAGAAACGTAGAATGACTGTGCTTTCGCAGAAAATTCCATCGCTCTTTTCTATTCTCAAAATAAAGCAGGAGAACCTTATGGATCAGTTATTGATAAAAGCATTGGTGGCTGCCCGTAAGAATATTGCCGATGAAAAGTATAGCCAAAATCGTTTTGAA
>JAGCKJ010000032.1 GCA_017647575.1 Bacteroidaceae bacterium
CCAAGCATGAACATTCCTACACCAACCAACTACAAACTTGGCCCCGGTGACGAAGTTATTATAGAGATTTGGGGAACCAACCAGGCAACCATCCGCAGAACCATATCGGCAGAAGGAACCATCAATATACAGGACATAGGTTTGGTAAACCTAAACGGAATGACCGTAAAAGAGGCCGATGCCTATATGCGTAAAATGTTGGGACGTATCTATTCAGTAGATGGTGAAAATGCTGCATCAGAAATCAAACTCACACTGGGTAACATCCGTACCATACAGGTAAATATGATGGGCGAAGTTGCAGTGCCTGGCACATACTACGTATCATCATTCTCAAACATCTACCATGCACTCTATCGTGCTGGTGGTGTAAGCAACTTAGGTTCACTGCGTGAAATTCACCTGATGCGTAAAGGGAAGAAAATAGCTACATTAGATATATATGACTTTATCCTGAACGGAAAATCATTTGACGATATCACACTTCAGGAGGGCGATATAGTAATAGTACCAACCTACAAAACATTGGTTAACATAGGTGGTAACGTAAAACGTCCTATGTTCTACGAACTTAAAGAGGGCGAAACCATAACAGACCTTGTAGAGTATGCAGGAGGTTTCTCTGGCGATGCTTATACAGACAATCTGCGTCTTATCCGCCAGAATGGCAGAGAGTACAAAGTATTCACCATCAACCAGCCTGAATATGAATCATTCGTGCTGAACGATGGCGACGAACTCACCGTAGGTGCTATGTTAGACCGCTTTGAAAACCGCATAGAGATAAAAGGTGCTGTATATCGTCCGGGAATATATGCTTTGGGTGAAGAGATACAAACCGTAAAACAGTTTATCCAAAAAGCAGAAGGTCTGAAAGGCGATGCATTTACCAACCGTGGTCTGTTGCAGCGTGAACGTGAGGATCTTACATTAGAGACCCAGGCATTAGACATAGCAGCCATACTTAATGGCACTGCAGCAGATGTTCCTTTGCAGAAGAACGATGTTCTCTACATAGCCAGCATACACGATCTTCAGGATATAGGTACTATCTATGTAGGTGGTCAGGTGGCAAAACCGGGTACATTCATCTATTCAGATAACACCTCTATAGAAGATATTATAATGCAGGCAGGTGGTCTGCTGGAATCTGCATCAACAGCAAGAATAGACGTTAGCCGCCGAGTAAAAGACCCATCAAGCACATCAGAAACAGATACATTAAGCTATCTCTACACCTTTAGTTTAAAAGATGGCTTTATAATAGACGGAAATCCAAACTTTGTACTGGAACCATACGACCAGGTATATGTACGTCGCAGTCCGGGTTATCAGGCTCAGAGACACGTAACCGTACAGGGAAAGGTGCTGTTTGAAGGTAACTATGTACTGTCCAGCAATAACGAACGTATATCGGACGTAATAGCAAAGGCAGGTGGCATAATGGACGCAGCATACGTACAGGGCGCAAGCTTAAGCCGTGCAGTAACAACAGAAGACCGTATGCGTATGAATGCCACCAGAAAGGTGCTTAATTCCACACAAGACAGCATCAATACAGCAAATCTGGACTTTGGTGGTCGTTATAATATAGGTATAGATTTGGAAGAGGCTCTTGCAAATCCTGGTTCCGATGCCGATATCGTACTGGAAGAGGGCGATATAATCTTTGTGCCGGAATATAAGAACACCGTAAAAATTTCTGGTAATGTGCTCTATCCAAATACCGTTACATACGACAGCAGTATGAGTGTTAAGAAATATATCCGTATGGCAGGTGGTTATGGCTACATGTCAAAGAAACAGAAAACCTACGTGGTATATATGAACGGTACAGTAGATAAAGCAAGAAAATTAAATAAAAAATCTATCCAGCCGGGTTGTGAAATTATAGTTCCGCAGAAACGTCAGGGTAAGAGCAACTTGCAGGATATACTTGCAGTATCTACCACATCGGCATCAATAGCAACTATGATAGCAACTATAGGTAACATTGTTAAATAAGCAACGTCATGACAGAAAACAACTATAGAAATCCTGACTAC